>DASTEB010000026.1:0-4689 GCA_035710025.1 Chloroflexia bacterium | reverse complement strand
GTCTTGAGCACGGCGTTTGTGTGCTCGAGGGCGTGCTGCAGGGTCTTGCTGGCTACCCAGTAGAGCGTGCGGCGGCCCCAGGTGGTGTCGCGCTCCTCCTGCCAGGCCGCCTCGTCCGCCCCGCGAAACACGGCAAGTTGTCCCTCGCGCACGCGGGCGAATTCGGCTAGCACGTGCTCAATATTATGGTCCCACGCATCTAATGCGGCTTGGTCGTTGTAGCCCTCGAAGGTGGGGTACGCGCCGTCAGCCCACAGGCGCGTCGAGGGCAAGGCCACTTCGCGCTCGTAATACAGCAGGTGAAACGCCTGTCTCGCGGCGGGCCACTCACCCTGCAGGCGCGGCGGCGCGGCGAACAGCCTCCCGGCGGGCACCTGTCCCACGGCCCACACGAACGCCTCGGTATTGGCCCCAAGCTGCCTCTCGAAAAGTGCGGACGCGTCCATGCCGCCTCCTCTTGTGCGCGTGCCGGGGCGTTACAGCCGCCGGGTGGGTGCCCGCGCATAACAGAACGCTATATCACGTCGTTAACAAGTATACAGTCCGGCAATAGTTATCCGTAGCCGATCCGAGCGACGACCGTGATAGCGTAGCAGTCGGGGTCGCAGGACGCGATCCGCCCCCGCAGGACTATAAGGAGGAATCGACAACAATGGGCGATAACGAACGCCAGATAATTCGCAACGAGGAGACCGTGGTCGCCGGGGAACCGGAGCAGACCACCGTCAGCCAGACCGAGACCACAACCGGGCAGACCGTCACAACTCCCGCGGGCACCACGCCCGTGACGCAGGCCCCCGCGGCCGCGGCCAGCACGGTTGAGACCACTACTACTTCGGCCGAGCCGAGCGACCGCATGGTGGCACGCAATGTCGTGGAGCAGGACATCAACCCGGCCGCCGAGAAGGCCGCCGCGGTAGACTGGGTGAGCCGCCTCGTGTGGTTCATCGGCGGCCTGATGGCCATCCTGCTCGCGATTCGATTCGTGCTGCTTGCAGCGGGCGCGAACGAGAGCGCGGGCTTCGCGCAGCTTATGTATGGGCTTACCGACTGGATGGTGGCCCCGTTCGCCGGACTGTTCGGCAACATCACCTACCCCGGCGCGGCCGGTACCGCCGTGCTGGAGTGGGCGTCGCTCGTGGGTATCGTCGTGTACCTGCTGATCGCCTGGCTGCTCACCAAGCTGGCGCAGCTGCTGCTCGGCACCAACCGCACCACGACCACCGTATACAGCGAGACCGACCGCGATCGGCGGCTCTAATCTAGCCACAACACACAGTCACATACACCGGCACACGACGGCAGGCTTTCGGGCCTGCCGTCGCTCTTTATGCCCGGGACGCATGGTGGTGCTATAATCGGCGTGGCGGGCGGGCATTGAGATAGGTACGGCCTTTGGCGGTTGCGCCGGGCGATATGGTAAGATTACCGTATATCTCGCACCAGGCCCACTTTCCCGCTGCAACGAGGTTGAGTACGCGATCCGGGCGAAATGCCCGCTCCCTCTGCTCCGGTCTATCTTATGCTTGCCGAGCTAAATATCTCCAATTTCGCGATCATAGATAAGCTGTTCGTGCGCCTCGGCCCGGGCTTCAACGCGCTCACGGGCGAGACCGGCGCGGGCAAGTCTATCATTATCGACGCGCTGGGCGCCATCCTCGGGTCTAAGACAGGCCCCGAGTTCGTGCGCCACGGCTCGCAGTCGGCCCGCGTTGAGGGGCAGTTCGATCTCACCACCATGCCGCCCGAGCCGCTGGAGCGCCTGCGCGCCCTGCTCGACGAGAACGGCCTGGCCGACACCGACGACGGCTCGGACGATACGATAATCGTGTCGCGGGAGATCAACGCCACCGGGCGCACAGTGGCCCGCGTGAACGGGCGCATGGTCAACCTGCCCCTCCTGCAGGAGATAGGCGAGTTGCTGGTGGACGTGCACGGGCAGAGCGAGCACGTGTCGCTGCTGCGCCCATCCACCCACATCGACCTGCTCGACCAGTACGCGGGCCTTGCCGCCGAGCGCGCCGAGATGGCAGCCCTGGTCGGCAGGCTGCGCGCCACCCAGCGCGAATTGCGCGACCTTCAGCGCGACGAACGCGAGTTGGCCCGCCGGGTCGACCTGCTCACCTACCAGGTGGAGGAGATCGACCGCGCTGCCCTGCAGCCGGGCGAGGACGAAGACCTCGCCAACGAGCGCTCTCGCCTGTCCAACGCCGAGAAGCTTTCGTCCCTGTGCGATGCGATATACGCGCTGCTGGTCGAGGCGGGCGAGGAGAGCGCTTACGAGGGGCGCGGTGGACGCGCAGCCGCTATGTCGGTGCGCGACGCGGTGGCCGAGGCGTCGGCGCAGCTTGCGGAGCTTGCGCGCCTGGACAGCACGATGGAGGCGCACCAGCCCGCGCTCGATGCGATTTACGACAGCGTCGAGGAGATGGGCCGCACCATGCGCTCCTACCGCGAGAGCATAGAGCACGACCCCGGCCGCCTCGAGGAGATCGAGGAGCGCCTGTCGCTCATCCACGAGATGAAGCGCAAGTACGGCACCACCATCGAGGAGATCGTGGCGTTCGGGCAGCGCGCCGCCGAGGAGCTTGACGCCATCACCCACAGCGAGGAGCGCATCGCCTCGCTGCAGGAGGAGAGCGAGCGCCTGGCCCACGAGATAGGCGAGAGAGCCGCCGCCATGACCGAGGCGCGCAAAGAGGCGGGCGAGCGGCTGTCGCGGGCGGTCGAAGTCGCCATGAAGGACTTGCTGATGGGCTCGGCCCAGTTCGAGGCGCAGGTGACCCAGAGCGAGGCGGCCGACGGCGTGCCGCTGCCGGGCCGCGAAGGGAGCTGGGCTTATTCAGAGAAGGGCGTTGACCGCGTCGAGTTCTTCATCTCGCCCAACCCCGGCGAGCCGCTCAAGCCGATGGCCAAGATCGCCTCGGGCGGCGAGACCTCGCGCCTCATGCTGGCGCTCAAGTCCATATTGTCTGAAGCCGACCTGACGCCAACGCTCGTGTTCGACGAGGTTGACGTAGGCGTGGGCGGGCGCTCGGGCGGCGTGGTCGGCGAGAAGTTGTGGGCTCTCACTTCGTCCCACCAGGTGCTGTGCATCACCCACCTGCCCCAGATCGCGGCCTACGCCGACGACCACTTCAAGATCACCAAGCAGGTGATAGACGAGCGCACGCGCACCCGCGTCGACCGCCTCGACCCGGAGGACCAGGAGCAGGAGATAGCCGCCATGATCGGCGGCATTCCCGTCACCTCGGCTTCGCTGGAAAATGCCCGCGAGATACTGCGTGACACGGCGAAGCATAAGGAAGCCGCGGCCGCGGCCTCGGGCAAGCGCAAGGCCAAGACGAAGATAGCGTGATACGTGATACGTGACCTCTCTTCAGCATCCCGGCTTAGTCCGCACTACCCGGTTCGGGTAGAACTCATGTATCACGTATCACGTATCACGCATCACGTTCGGCCACGGAAGACATAGTTCAAGGAGAACCTTTTGACCACCAGACTGGGATATTACGCGGACAGGGCTATCGAGATGGGCTGGCTGGCGGCTGCGCTTATCGCGCCGCTGTTCTTCAACGTATACAGCACCCGCGTGTTCGAGCCTGACAAGATCGCCACGATCAGGTCGGTCGTGCTCATCATGCTGGTGGCCTGGATCGTCAAGCTGTTCGAGACGGGGCGGCGCGCTGCTTCCCTGTCGCCCGCAACCACCCGCGCGGGGAAGGCGAGCGCCGCTTCGCAGGCGGTGGTCGAGACGGTGGCTCCGTCGTGGCTCGGCTTCCTGCGCGTGCCGATGGTGGTCGCCATCCTGGTGTACGCGCTGACCTATCTCATCAGCACGATCTTCTCGGTCACGCCCGAAGCGTCCATCTTCGGCTCGTACCAGCGCCTGCAGGGCACCTACTCGCAGTACAGCTACATGATGCTGGGCATCCTGGTGCTGGCCAACATGCGCACCCGCGCCCAGTTCGAGCGGCTGATCAACTTCATGCTGCTCACCTCGCTGCCGGTGGCCCTGTACGGCCTGGTCCAGGCGGCCCGGCTCGACCCCCTGCCCTGGGCGGGCGACACCGCAACCCGCGTGGCCTCGTCCATGGGCAACGCCATCTTCGTGGCGGCCTGGCTCATCATGGTCGTACCGTTCACCCTGTACCGCCTCTTCCTCGGCGTGAGCGGCGTTATCGCCGCCCGCCACGAGGCCCAGACCCCCGCGCAGCCCTCCGAGCAGGACCGACGCGGCCGCCAGGTGCGCCGCACCCGCGTGCAGGACATTCCCGGCTACGGCTGGGCGACGGTGGCCAACGGCACGGGCGTGATCATCGCCGTGCTGATGATGCTGTTCATGACGCTGAAGATGATGGCGGGCCTGCCCTACCCCGACGCCAAGCTGTGGTGGCTCTACCCGCTGGCCCTCGCCGTCTTCTACGGCGCGATGTGGGCGGTCGAGTGGATCGGCAACAGGCGCGACGACCCCATCCAGCGCACCCTGATACTGCCGGTGGTGGGCGCGGCCGTCTTCCTGACGTCGTTCCTCGCCATGTCGTTCACCTGGGGCTTCGCGCCGAACACGCTGAACATGCAGATCGGCTTCGAGGGCACCGGGTTCCTGTGGGCGCTGTTCACCTTCCTGCTGTGGGCCTCGATTACCGCCGCGGTGTACGCGCTGTCCAACACCGAGCGCGCCGACGG
>DASTEB010000025.1:0-3835 GCA_035710025.1 Chloroflexia bacterium | reverse complement strand
CGGCAGCGGTCGGAATGATGCAATCTGACGAACTGACTGAAGGAGGAAAAGTGTGAAAGTATCGAAATGGCTTGCAACAAGTCTGAGCATAGTGGTTACGGCGGGCTTGCTGGCGGGTTGCGGCGGGACCGCCACGCCCACACCCGGTACAGGCGCTGGATCGCAGCCGGCAGCGACGACCGCTGCGGGCGGCGGAGCGGTAGGCGCGGATACGTATATCCCCCTGGTTTCCAAGGGCTTCCAGCACCAGTTCTGGCAGGCGGTGAAACTGGGGGCGGAGAACGCCGGGAAAGAGTTGGGCGTACAGGTGAACTTCATCGGCCCGGAGAGCGAGTCGCAGGTAGACAAGCAGATCGAGATGCTCGAGGCCGAGTTGAACAAGAACCCCGACGCGTTGTGCTTCGCGGCGCTCGACTCGAAGGCGGCCAATCCGCTGCTTGAGCGGGCCAAGGCGGCCAACATCCCGGTGATCGGGTTCGACTCGGGCGTTGACAGCGACATTCCCCTGTCTACGGCCGCCACGGACAACATCGCAGCGGCGGGCCATGCTGCCGGCAAGATGGCCGAGCTGATCGGCGACAGCGGCAAGGTAGCAGTGGTCGTTCACGACCAGACCAGCCGTACCGGTATCGACCGCCGCGACGGGTTCCTGAACCGGATGAAGGAAGGACATCCCAATATCGAGATCGTGGACGTCTCGTACGGCGCCGGCGACCACCTGAAGTCGACCGACCTGGCAAAGGCAGTCATTCAGGCCAACCCGGACCTGAAGGGCTACTTCGGCGCGAACGAAGGCTCGGCCATCGGCGTGCTGAACGCGGTAAAGGAGCTGGGTAAGGAAGGCGAGATCGTGGTTATCGGGTACGACTCGGGCAAGCAGCAGATGGACGCGATCAGGAGCGGTGTGATGGCCGGGGCGATCACCCAGGACCCGATCGGCATCGGTTACAAGTGCGTCGATGCGGCGGTCAAGGCCCTGAAGGGCGAGCAACTGCCCGAGACGATCGACACCGGTTTCCACTGGTACGACAAGAGCAACATCGACGACCCGACCATCAAGGCGCTGCTGTACGAATAAGCGTGCCGGGCGGGTGATTTAACACAAAGACGCAAAGACGCAAAGGGCGGGAAAGAATGTGGCTCGTCCAGGCGCCACGGCCTGCACAAGAACATGCTTCAACCCAATAGCCTTTGCGTCTTTGCGTCTTTGTGCTCAACGAATACGCCTTCCGTGGTGAGTAGCATCGGGGGATAGAGCGATGGCTGAGGGCAAAGTACGCTGGGGGGTGCTGGGCACGGCGCATATCGCGGACGCGCTGGTGCGAGCGTTCAAACTGGCGGGTAACTGCGAGCTTACGGCGGTGGCGAGCCGCAACCTGGCCGTGGCGCAGGCCTGGGCCGCCGGGCGCGACGTGCCCAACGCGTTCGGCAACTACGAGGAGATGCTTGCCTCTGACGCGATCGACGCGGTGTACACGCCGGTGCCCAATGCGCTGCACGGGGAATGGAGCATCAAGGCGATGCGGCAGGGCAAGCACGTATTGTGCGAGAAGCCGCTAGGGAGCAGCGCGGCCGAGGTGCGGGAGATGATGGCGGTGGCCGAGGCGACGGGCGTGAAGCTGATGGAGGCGTTCATGTACCGCTTCCACCCGGCGACGGCCCGGCTGGTAGACCTCGCTACGAACGGCACGATCGGCACGCCGAAGGTGATCCGGGCGACGTTCGGGTTCTTACTGGCCAAGCCCGAGGATATAAGGTGGAGCGCGGAGCTTGCGGGCGGCTCGCTGATGGACGTGGGGTGCTACTGCGTGAACGTGGCGCGGCTGCTGGCGGGGGCCGAACCGCTGGCCGTGACGGCGAGCGCGACCTGGGCGGCGACGGGGGTGGACGAGTCGCTTGTGGGCACGCTGGAGTTCCCCGGCGGCTTGCTGGCTACGGTAGACAGCAGCTTCAGCCTGGGCACGGCCATGCAGCAGACGGTGACGGTGTCGGGCACGGAGGGGCGGCTCTTGGTGAACCAGCCGTTTCGCCGGGGCGACCAGCCCGTCGATATAGTGGTCGATAAGGCCGACAGCGGAGATTTCGCCAGCCGCAAAGAGACGGTACAGGTGCCGGGGGCAGCGCAGTACGCGCTCATGGCCGAGCACTTCGCGGACGCCGTGCTGAACAACGGGCCGTTGGCCTACTCTCTGCAGGACAGCCTGGGCAATATGCAGGTGATAGAGGCGCTGCTGGAGTCAGCGCGCACCGGGAGGCGAGTGGAGCTTCTCGGTTAATGGGCAAACGGGCGGCGGAGAGAGGATAGGGTTGCGATGAGCAAGCTGCTGCTGGGGATAGATATCGGCACGTCAAGCTCCAAGGGCGTGCTGGCGCGGCCGGACGGCGAGGTTGTGGCCGTGGCGACGAGGCCGCACGACCTGTCGCTGCCCAGGCCGGGCTGGGCCGAACACGACGCCGAGTCGGTGTGGTGGGCCGATTTTCTCGCGCTGTGCGGCGAATTGCTGCCGAAGGCGGGCGGGCAGATCGGCGCGGTGTGCGTGAGCGGCATCGGGCCGGTCCTGCTGCCGGCCGACGCGGCGGGGAGGCCGCTGCGCCCGGCGATCCTGTACGGCATCGACACGCGGGCGACGCGCGAGATAGAGGAACTGACCGAACAGTACGGGGCCGAGCGCATATTGGCGCGGTGCGGCTCGCTGCTTACGAGCCAGGCGGTGGGGCCGAAGCTGCTGTGGCTGAGGCGCAACGAGCCGGACGTGTGGGAACAGACGCGCCACATGTTCATGGCGAACTCGCTGGTGGTGTACCGGCTGACGGGCGAGTACGTGCTGGACCACCACTCGGCGAGCCAGTGCGACCCGCTGTACGACCTGAAGGAGAACCGCTGGATCGAGGAGTGGGCCGATGACATAGCCCCGGGACTGCCGCTGCCCCGGCTGCTGTGGCCCGCGGAGGTGGCGGGCACGGTGACGCGGGCGGCGAGCGAATGGACGGGCATCCCCGAGGGCACGCCTGTCGCGGCGGGGACGATTGATGCGTGGGCGGAGGCCGCGAGCGTTGGTGTGCTGGACCCGGGCGACCTGATGCTGATGTACGGCACGACGATGTTCATGGTCGAGGTGGTGACCGAGCCGCAGCCTCACCAGGGGCTCTGGAGCACGGCGGGCGTGTTCGAGGGCACGTATAGCCTGGCCGCGGGCATGGCGACATCGGGCGCGCTGACCGGGTGGCTGCGCAATATCGCGGGCAACCCGCCGTTTGAGACGCTGGTAGAGGAGGCGGCGCGGGTCAGGCCCGGCTCGGACGGGCTGGTGGTGCTGCCCTATTTCGCGGGCGAGCGCACGCCCATATTTGACCCGCTGGCGAGGGGAGTGATCGCGGGGCTGACGCTGAGCCACGGGCGCGGTCATCTTTACCGGGCGCTGCTGGAGGCGACGGCCTACGGCGTGCGGCACATCCTCGAGACGATGAGCGAGGCGGGCGGTGGGGGCAAGCGGCTCGTGGCCGTAGGCGGCGGGACGAAGGGCGGGCTGTGGACGCAGATAGTGTCGAGCGTGGTGGGGCGCGAGCAGGTGCTTCCGGCCGAGACGATAGGCGCGAGCTACGGCGGCGCGCTGCTGGCGGCCATCGCGGGCGGTCTGGTGGAGCAGGGGGCGCGCTGGAACCGGGCAGCAGACGTCATCCAGCCCGACTCCGGTACGCGGGAAACCTACGACCAGCTTTACTCCCTGTACAGGGTGCTCTACCCTGCCACGCGCCCGGTGGCGCACAGCCTGGCGGAGATGCAGCTAGGCGGGGCGGAAGGCGTGAGCGGTGCGTGATGCGTGGTGCGTGATGC
>DASTEB010000024.1:0-4052 GCA_035710025.1 Chloroflexia bacterium | reverse complement strand
GTTGCCCGACGGCTACGAGTTCCGCTTCCCCGGCGGCGACGAGTGGCTGGAGAAGCTGGCGCAGTTCGTGCGGTTCGAGCGCGATTGCTGCCGCTTCCTGACGTTCGAGATTACGAGCGAGCCGGACAAAGGCCCCATCCGGCTGCGCCTGCGCGGCCCCGAGGGAGCCAAAGAGTTCATCCGTAATATGCTGTAGAGAGCCCTATGCAAGAGACGACAATCCCGAGCAGCACCCACTCCCAGGAGTGGCAGGAGCGCGCCCTGAAGGTGGTCCCCGGTGGGGTGACGCACGACAACCGCTACTTCGGCGCGGCCGAGCCGGTGTACATCGACCGGGCGCAAGGCTCGCGCAAGTGGGATGTGGACGGGCGCGAGTACGTGGACTACTGGATGGGCCACGGCGCGCTGCTGCTCGGGCACAACCCGCCGGCGGTGGTCGAGGCGGTGCAGCGGCAGGTGGAGAGGGGCACGCACTACGGCGGCTCAAATCCGCTGGAGGTCGAGTGGGGCGAGCTGATACAGCGGCTCGTGCCCTCGGCCGAGCGGGTGCAGTTCACCAACTCGGGCACCGAGGCGGTCATGCTGGCGGTGAGGCTGGCGCGCGCCTTCACCGGGCGGCCCAAGTTCCTCAAGTTCCAGGGCCACTTCCACGGCTGGTACGACGCGATGACGGCGGGCTTCCACGCGCCCTTCGACGTGCCCGCCTCGGTGGGCGTGCTTGACGAGGTGCTCGAACAGGTGCTGGTGTCGCCCGCCGACCTCGCCGAGGTTGACCGGCAGTTCGACATGCACGGCAAGGACATCGCGTGCGTGATACTCGAGCCGACAGGCGCGTCGTACGGCACCATTCCCCTGCCGCCGGGCTTCCTGGAGGGCGTGCGCGATATGGCCCAGGCGCACGGCGCGCTGCTCATCTTCGACGAGATCGTCACCGGGTTCCGCTATGCGCCGGGCGGCGTGCAGGAGCAGGTTGGCATCACCCCCGACATGACCACGCTGGCCAAGATACTGGCGGGCGGGCTGCCGGGCGGTGCGGTCGTGGGTCGGGCCGACGTGCTCGAAGCGCTGGAGTTCCGCCCCCACGACCCGCAGTGGAACCGCTACCAACGCGTGCACCACCCCGGCACGTTCAACGCCAACCCCCTCAGCGCGGCGGCGGGTATTGCTATGCTGAGCGAGGCGGCTACGGGCGAGCCGCAGGAGCACGCCGCGCGCATGGGCCGCGCCCTTACCATCGAGCTGAACAGGACGATCCACGACCTGGGCATAGAGGGAAGTTGCGTGTACGGCGACGGGCCGATCTGGCACGTTCTCCTCGGCCGGGGCGCGAGGGCCAACGCCGACGGCACGCTCGACCTGTCGAGCGCCGACACGCTCACCCTGCGCGAGGCGAACAAGCCCGCGGTCAAGGCGGCGCTGCGGGGCGGACTGATGCGCCGGGGCGTCGACCTGATGTCGGGGCACGCGGGGATTATGTCAAGCGCCCACACGCAAGCCGACCTCGACCAGACGATCGAGGCCTTCCGCGAGACGCTGAGGGAGATGCGCGACGGGGGGATGCTGGGGTAGGCTAGCGTGGCGCTAGCCCAGGATGTCCTCCACCTTGACGACAGCGCCGGGAGTGCCCGGGAGCGGGAGCGTATCGCCGCGCGTGAGCGTGCGTGCCTCAGTGTACGCGCCTTCTTCGGGCTTACGGTAGACGTGAACCACGTCCCCGTTCAGGTCCACCACCCACACCTCGGGCACGCCACCATGGGCGTACAGCGGCACCTTCACATCACGGTCGTAGGCGAGGGAGGTGTCGGCAACCTCGATGATGAGGCGGGCATCGGCAGGCGTCGGTAATTCGCTTGCGTAGTAGTCGTCCCGCAGGGCAAGCGCGGCAATGTCGGGATACGCCTCTGTGTACTTAGCAACGCTCATGGGGTTTTGCACGGCAACTATCGCGTCCTCGCCCAACAGCCGGTGTAGCAGCGCAACAACGCGATTGACCACCCCCGCCTGGCGCTTGCTGACGAGGCTCATGTAGACAACTTCGCCGTCAATTAGTTCGACACGCTGGTCCTTCTTGAGCAGGCCTATCTCCGCCATTCGGTGAAATTGGTCGCTTGTGAAGCGGTATGGTTTCGGATATGCTGTCATAATTGTTGTCTCCGACTAATGCCTATTGCCGTACTTTCCGGCATAATAGCACCGCGACGCAAAAGCGGCAATAGGCATTAGTCAGAGTGGAGTTGGACGATTGTGGAATCGGTAATCAAACCACCAATCATCGTCGTGTGCGACGTCGTGTACGTCTTCGACACCCTAGCCAAGGCCGAATCTTACATTGAACCAGTGGATGCCGACGATTGCACAGCATACGATTCCGAAGGCCGGTTGCTTCGGCTGCTAGGCGCTGAGTATTGGGAGCAAAGCAGAGCGCAGAACAAGTCTTCCACGTTCAAGGAGCAACTGGCCCAGCTCTTGAAAAGCACCGTCGCAGATCCACAGTGGACCAAGATCATACCCGCCGAAGCAGAACCGATGCACGCTCTCGAAGCGACCGAAGCGATACGCAACCGCCTGATCGGCCTGAACGAGCCATTGGGCAAGAAGTGGTCAGGGCTAGGGCTCTCCACCGAATGGCTGGCCTCCGCCTCGCTTCCCGAACTTATTGAGTACGTCCGTAATTGGGGAGGCGATATTTGATCGGGCACCTCGTGGACTCTACTCGCTGCTGAACCCGTCCTACGCTCTACACTTTGCGCCTTTGCGTTTCACAGCAAATGCCTTCGCGCCCTTCGCGCCTTTCGTGCCTCCTTCGTGCCTTCTTCGTGGCTAAGACCCACGCTTGGGCAGACGTGGTATAATCGCTCGCCTGCCCGAACGATCCTTTCACGCTAAGGGGGCGTGCGCATGCACCCCGGCCCCGACGCCCCGACACCCGAGACCGAACACCGTGCGCCCACCGCTCGCCCCCTTGTCGAGGTGGCGGCGCTCTTCCTCAAGCTGGGCATCATCGGGTTCGGCGGGCCTGCCGCGCATATCGCGATGATGCGTGACGAGGTGGTGGCGCGGCGCAGATGGGTGACCGACGCGCACTTCCTCGACCTCATCGGCGCTACCAACCTCATCCCCGGCCCAAACTCCACCGAGATGGCCATGCACCTGGGCTATGTACGCGCGGGCCGAGCCGGGCTGGTGGTCGGGGGCGCGCTCTTTATCCTGCCCGCCATGCTGATCGTGATGGCGTTCTCCTGGGCCTACGTGCAGTACGGCTCCACGCCGCAGGCGGGTTGGCTGCTGTACGGCATCAAGCCGGTGATCATCGCCATCATCGCGCAGGCGCTGTGGGGGCTGGGGCGGACGGCGGTAAAGTCGCCGCTGCTGGCGGTGGTGGGAGCGGCGGTGTTCGCGCTGTATCTGCTCGGGTTCAACGAGATCGCGCTGCTGTTCGGCGGGGCGCTGGTCGTGCTCGTGGTGGAGAGCGTACGGTCTGGTCTGCGTGGGCGCGCTTCGGGGGGCGCGTTACTGCCCCTGCCCTTCTCGCTACCCGCGAACGGGCAGCCGGGCGCGCTGCTGGCGCAGGCTGCGCAGGCGGCGATGAACGAGCCTTACGGCGTGCTGACGTTGTTCCTCACCTTCCTCAAGATCGGGGCGGTGCTGTACGGCAGCGGTTACGTGCTGCTCGCCTTCATCGAGAACGACTTCGTGGAGCGCCTTGGCTGGCTGACCCGGCAGCAGCTACTCGACTCGGTTGCCGTTGGCCAGTTTACTCCCGGCCCATTCTTCACCACCGCCACCTTCATCGGCTACCTGGTGGGCGGGCCGCTCGGCGCAGTGGTCGCCACAGTGGGCATATTCCTGCCGGGCTTCGTGTTCGTCGCGCTGACCAACCCCATCATTCCGCGCCTGCGCGCCATCCCCTGGACAGGCAGGCTGCTCGACGGGGTGAACGTGGCCGCGATGGGCCTCATGGCCGCAGTAACGGTCGAGCTAGGGCGCTCGGCCCTGGTCGATTGGCTCACCGTCGTGGTGGCGGCGGTCGCGGCCGTGATGCTGATCCGCTT
>DASTEB010000023.1:0-11930 GCA_035710025.1 Chloroflexia bacterium | reverse complement strand
AGCAGCACGCGAGCAGAAGCTGAAGTGGGTGCGCGAGGCCACCACCCTGCTCAACTCGGCCAAGCGCTCCAGCCTGTACGCGCTGATGGACGCGTTCGAGGTGCTGCGCGACGCCGAGAGCGCCCGCGAGATCGTGGAGGGATCGTCGCCCCAACTGGACAGGCTGCGAGAGTGCCGGGCGGAGGTCAAGGCCGAGCTTGACGAAGCGAGGCGGCTCGCCCCGCGCTTCAGCAAGAGGGAGAAGGTGGCGCTGTTCGAGCTTGACAGCCCGGCGCGCATCCACCCGCTGCTCGCGCAAAGCTGGCGCGGGCGGCTGCCGAAGTTCATGGTGATCGTCGCCAACAGGGGCTTCCTGCCGGGCCGCGTAGCGTTCAGCGCCCGCACGGAATCCGACGCCAACCTGCTCGACTTCCTCGCCCGCTACCGCGACGTCGTGCCCGGCGAACTTGAGTACGGCTACGGGCACGACCAGGCAGCGGGCGGGGTAGTGTCGGTCGAGGGTTGGGAGAAACTCAAGTCGGCGATAGGGTTCTAGCGGCAGTGGCCAGTGGTCAGTGGTCAGAGCGCCGTGTACTCATATCACAGAAACCTTCGATTGGGTTCGGCAGGTTGCGAGATGACGCACACTGCCACCGGCCACTGACCACCGGCCACTGCTCACTCCTTCGGCTTGACCACCTGCATCCAGCGCGTGAGCAGGATGGAGTAGATGCCGAAGGAGATCAGGCCGAGCGCGACGGCGCCGAGCAGCACCGTGCCGTAGGGCTGGCGGGCGAGGGTAGCCAGCGTCTCGTCGAGGCCCTGCGCTTCTTCGGGGTTGAAGGTGAGGGCGGCGCGCACCAGGAAGAACCCCGCCATGGCGAATATCACGCCGCGGGCGATGTGTCCGAACCGCCCGAAACGCACGGCCCAGTCGTGCTCGTGCTTCTCCATGCCGGGGCGGAAGTCCTTCGCGAAGCGAGCAGTGATGCCTGCCCACAATTGCCCGCCGCCGCCGATCATGGCGATAACCCCCGCGGCGATGACAAGCCAGTGCCCCAGCGGCTGGGCCAGCACCCACGCCGTGCCCTGCTCCGCGCTCTGGGTCTCGCCTTCGCCGTTACCAGTCGCCAGGCGCAGGGCAGGCAAAATAAGAGCGCCGTACGACACCGCGCTCACGATGAATCCTGCTCGCTCGGCCAGCCCTTTGGGCGATTTGCCCTTGCGCATCGGGTCGAAGATAGCACGCACGAAGCCCCACAGCGAGTAGCCCGCCAGCCCGATAGCCAGGGCGAAGAGCAGGTACCTGCCCGGCGTGCTGTGCCCGATCGTCGCGAGCGCGCCCGACTTGTCTTCGGTCGCCCCGCGCAGACCCAGCGCCACCATCAGCGCCAGCACGCCGACCAGCACGTAAACGATGCCGCGGGCCAGGTACCCTACCCTGGCCAGCGGCTCTACCCACGTATTCTTGACGACCCTGTGGGCCGTATCTCGCTTGCTTCCCGTCGCTTCAGTCGCCGCCACATCACGCTCCCATCAAAGTGTGGAAGAGCAGGAGGCAGGTAAGGACGCTCGCCCGAGCCCTCTCCTGCACCCACTGCTTCGGCGACTCTTAATGCAGGCTCCGTGCCAACCCCGGTGCGCACGGCCGCTAGCGGTAGGGGTAGCGCACCCAATCGTGCTCTATGGACAGGCGGCCCCGGGGCACGACGATGGTGCACCCGCCGTTGTCCGTGGCGTCCTCGCCGTGCATGTAGGCCAGTTTGCCCGGCACGTCGAGCAGGTATTCGGCCCCCTGCATCGCGAGGCGCGCGTCGAAGCCCTTGATGCGGGTGCCGTGCCTGCGCAGGTAGTCGCGCAGGGCGTCGCGCAGGCCGCCTTCACCGCCCCGGCCCTTGCCGTGTATCACCTCGAGCGCGTCGCCCTTGCCGTCCGAGAGCGCGCGGTTGTACTGCTCGACGAAGCGGGTCAGCGCGTCGTCAATCGTGAAGCCGTGCAGGTTGAGCGTGCGCGTCTTAAGCATAGTTCAGGGCGCGTGGCCGGAGCCTGGCTAAAATTGAGCGGCGTATTTCCGGATCACTTCATGCAAGGGGCCTATGGGCTTTGTGACGTTATAGCCTGAGGCCAGACATTCGAACGTTGAGTCATGAAAGCCCAATATGAAGTGCCTCGGGCGTAATTCGGGGCCGATAACAGCGCCGGGATAGCCCACGCGCCTCATCCTCTCCAGTTCTGCCACCCAGGCGCTGTTGTGGACCTCGCCTGCCCCGTAGACTATATCGCTAAGCCCTTTGTCCCACAGACGATGCCCTTTCAGTCCATCATCGTTCGGAGTACCGAGCAGAGCTCCGACACAGGCATGCCACTCTATCACGCCGATTGGCTCAGGGGTATTCGGATCCGCCACCGTTATGTAGGTGCCATCCCAGTAGGGGTCATTGGCACTTAGGAAGAAGATGAGGAAAGTCTTGTACTCAGATTGCAGAAGGTGAGGCATTGGAGCGCCCATGTCCCACTTCACGCCAAGGTCAACCGGATCTACGTGTTCCGAGTGTTGTAGGGTCCTAGACACTGCGGTTCTCCCATGCTTTTGGCTATTGCAGGCTGGAAGCGGGCCACACCCTTATTATGGCCGCTGCGGCGCTCCAGGGCAACCGCGACGGGGCGGCCGGGCGGGGTTGCGACCAAGCGAACATCCGCGCTATGATGCCCCACACCACCCGGGCCGCCTGCCGGGCTCGCAAGCATACTCGAACGCTCCCGGTGGGGAAAGGTAGCATGGCATGGCCTCACAACAGGACAAGAGCGAGGACGTAATTATCCGCGACATGGAACCTCAGCAGATACTGAGCATCAGAGGGAAGATCAGGACCGAGCAGCTTGGCGAAGCTATGGGCAGCAGGATCGGGGCGCTAGCGGCCTACCTGGAGCAGAGCGGCGCGCAGCCCGCGGGCCCCCCCTTCGTGCGCTACCATACTTTCGACGAGAGCGAGACCGACTTCGAGCTTGGCGTACCGGTGGCCGAGCCTGTCGAGGGGGAGGGCCGGATTGCCGCCGGGGAGCTGCCGGGCGGCCCCGCGATCACCACCTGGCACTACGGCCCTCACGACAGGCTGGGCGAGGCATACGCCCGCGTCGAAGCCGCGCTGGACGAGTCGGGCCGGGAGCCGAGCGGCCCGCCCATCGAGGTGTATCACTGGATCGACTTGAAGAAAGGCGACGACCCCGCCATGTCCGACCCCACAACCTGGCGTACGGAGCTGGTGCTGCCGGTGAAATAGACCCGGCGCTCGGCTAACTGCGTGCCCCTTTCAGCAGGTTCGAAGCGATCACTATGCGCTGTATCTGCGAGGTGCCCTCGTAGATCTCGGTGATCTTGGCGTCGCGGAAGAAGCGCTCGACTGCGTACTCTTTGACGTAGCCGTAGCCGCCGTGTATCTGCACCGCTGCCCACGCGCTCTTCATCGCAAGCTCAGAGGCGAACAGCTTGGCCATACTGGCTTCCTTGCTCACTCGCTTCCCCTTGTCGCGCATCGTCGCGGCCCGGTAGAGGAGCAACCGCGCCGCGTCAAGCCCCGTCGCCATGTCGGCGATCATGAACTGGATGGCCTGGTGCTCGGAGATGGGCACGCCGAACTGCTCGCGCTGCAGGCTGTAGCTGACCGACTCCTCGTACGCCCGCTGGGCGATGCCAACGCCCTGCGCCGCGATGCCTATGCGCCCGCCGTCGAGCAGCGACATCGCCACCTTGAAGCCCTCGCCCTCCTGCCCGAGCAGGTTCTCGGCGGGGATCTCGGCGTCCTCGTAGATAAGTTGGTTGGTCTCGGAGGCGCGGATGCCCATCTTGTTCTCGGGTTTGGTCACGGTCAGGCCGGGGATGTCCCGAGGGCAGAGGAAGGCCGAGATGTTGCGCGAGGGCTTGTCGGTGTCGCCCGTCACGGCGAACAGTATAGCCACGTCGCACGACGCGCCCGAGGTAATCCACGTCTTTGTGCCGTTGACCACGTACACGTCGCCCCGGCGGCGGGCCGTGGTGCGCATGGCTGCGGGGTTCGACCCGGCGTGCGCCTCGCTGAGCGCGTACGCGCCGAGCCACTCGCCTGATGCCAGTTTCGGCAGGTAACGCGCCTTCTGCTCGTCTGTACCGAACATGGTGAGCGCCCCGCACGCCAGTGAGTTGTGCACCGACAGCACGGTGCCGATGGCGGGCACTACGCGGTTCAGCTCCTCCAGCATGAGGATGTAGGAGAGCGTATCCGCACCCACTCCGCCGTACTCCTCGGGCACGAGCATGCCCGCGAAGCCAAGCTCTGCCATGCGGTTGAACACGTCGCGGGGGAAGATGTGCTGCTCGTCCCACTCCTGAGCGTGCGGCTCAAGCTCGGCCATCGCGAAGTCGCGGGCGGTATCGCGGATGAGTTGTTGTTCGGGGGTGAGGTCGAGGTTCATGCTATGTAGCGCTCCTGCTAAACCTGCCCCCCGGCCTTCTTCGCTGCCTTCAATACCTCGCGGGCGATTACCATGCGCTGGATCTCCGAGGTGCCCTCGCCGATCTCGGTCAGGCGGACGTCGCGGTAGTAGCGCTCGACGTGCGCTTCGGTGATGTAGCCGAAGCCGCCGTGTACCTGAATCGCTTTGTGGCAGCACTCCTCGCCCACCTCCGAGGCGAATAGCTTGGCCATCGCCGCCTCCTTGGTGAATGGGCGCTTCCGGTCCTTCAGCCACGCCGCCTTATACACCATCAGCCGTGCAGCGTCCAGCTTCATCGCCATGTCGGCCAACATGAACTGCACGGCCTGGAAGCTGGAGATCGGCTGGCCGAACTGCATGCGCTCGTTCGAGTAGCGCAGCGCCGCCTCGAACGCCGCCTGCCCAAGCCCCACCGCCATCGCGCCGATGGAGATGCGCCCCCCGTCCAGGATCTCGAGGAAGCCTTTGAAGCCCTGGCCCGGCTCGCCCAGGATGGCGTCGTCGCGCACTCGCACGTTCTCGAAAAACACAGGAGAGGTGATGGACGAGCGCAGGCCCATCTTGTCCTCGTCCTTGCCGAAGCTCAATCCCTCGGCCGGGTTCTCCACGACGAAGCTGGTGATGCCCCTCGAGCCTTTGGCCTCGGGGTCGGTTTTGGCGGTGATGACCATGACGCCCGCGATACGGGCCGAGGTGATGTACAGCTTCGAGCCGTTGATCACCCACTCGTCGCCGTCGCGCACGGCGTAGGTCTTGGTGCCCCCGGCGTCCGACCCGGCGTGCGGCTCGGTCAGGCCGAACGCCCCGAGTATCTTGCCCTGGGCCAGCGGCACGAGGTACTTGCGCTTCTGCTCCTCGGTGCCGAAAAGCTGGAAGGGGGCCGCGCCCAGCGAGGTGTGCGCCGCCAGGGTCAGGCCGAGCGAGCCGTCGGCCCGCGATATCTCCTCCACCGCGATGGCGTAGGAGATGGTGTCGCCGCCCGCCCCGCCGTACTCCTCGGCAAATGGCACGCCCAGCAAGCCGAGGGCGGCCATCTTCTCAATCAGGTCGTGGGGGAACTCGTGGGTCTTGTCGCGCTCCAGGGCGCCGGGGGCTACCTCGTTGTCGGCGAAGTCGCGCACGGTGTCGCGAAACAGCCTGTGTTCTTCGGAAAGATCGAAATCCATTGGTGCGGGGGCCTCCTCGTCGAGGTCAGGGTTGTATAGATATAAGAGGGAAGCCGCGTTGGGGCTTCCCTGGGTTCGCGTCCGGTGCGGAGCCTTCCGGCAGGCCGCGAACGACGCGCATCATCTGCGATTATAGCATAAACCTGACGCGTGATGCGTGATGCGTGAACTCTCCTCAGCACCGATGCTTACTCCGCACTACCCGGTAAGGGTAAGCTCACGCATCACGCATCAGGACCATCACGCGTCACGTCACACCAGCTTGTTGTATTCGTCTATCGCCTCGCGGTGGCGGCCCAACTTGAGGAACAGGTCGCCCCGCACCTGGTGGTAGCGCGGCAGGTCGCCCGCGGTGGCCCCCAGCTCCTCGAGCTCCTCGTCCACCATGTTGAGCAGCGTGGCAGACACGCCCGGGCGCTTTATCATGCGCCGGTACACGCGCAGCGCGCTCTCAAACTCGCCCGAGTTCACGTAGGCCGTGGCCATCGCCATGTACGACCCGATATCCTCGGGGTTCTTCTCCATCAGCTCGACCAGGTCCTCGTATCCGGTCAGCGCGGGCAGCGGGCCTGACACGGTAGTGTCGCCGGGCCGTGGCATCTGGAACGCAGGCTCGTGCTCCTGCTCGGGCTCCTGCGCGGTGGCCTCGATGGGCGCCTGCGTTTCGGCCGGAGTGGACACACCGGCGCTCATACCGCGCGCCCCACCGTCCCACGGGCTGTGCATCGCCTCGGCGTCGGGTGCCTGGGCGCTCACCGCGGGAGGCGCGGCCGGTGTTATGCCGGTCGACCACCGCCCCCCCGCCACGCGCGCCCTGAACAAGCCCGCTTCGGGCTGCTCGGGCGCGGGCGCCGCGGCCTCCGCTTCGTGGGCCTCGCCCGCTGCCAGGCGCGAGGTCGGCGGCTCGCCCTCGCCTGGCGCGGCTTCAAGCTCGCTCATAGGCTGGGCGAAGATCGAGGTTGCGGTCTCGGCCTCGTCGCCCACGTACTCCTCGTCCATGCGAGGCGATGTCTCGGGAGCGCTCGATACCTGCCGCGCCTCCAACTTATCGGTGTCGGGGCCGACGGTCGGCGTGCGCTCCAGCATAGAGGTAGAAGCCTCTTCCTCCTCGTCCAGCTCGTTGATGTCGAAAGGCGACACTCCCAGCACGCCCGACAGGTCGGCCGAGCCGGCCGCACCCGCGGGTGCCCCGGGCAGGGCCGTGGTCGGCTCGGCCAGCCCGCTCGCCGCGAGGTCGGTGGTCAC
This sequence comes from Chloroflexia bacterium, assembly GCA_035710025.1. Taxonomy (GTDB): domain Bacteria; phylum Chloroflexota; class Chloroflexia; order QHBQ01; family JADMIH01; genus JADMIH01. The sequence goes on along the minus strand of DASTEB010000023.1, from coordinate 5,070 downwards.
CGTGGACATCCAGCTCATGTCCTCTCCGTCTGCTTCGAACGGCTTCACCTCCACGCTCTCGGGCTCTTCCTCGGGGATGACCAGCTCCGGCTCGCTCAGGGTGGCGTCGGCCTGCGCCTCGGCGTCCTCGACCTGTGCCCTGGCCGGGCGCTGTTCTACACCCGCCGGGAGAGGCCCGCCGATCAGGTCGGCCAGCGCCTCGAGGTTGGCGGTCACCACCATCGAGTCGCGCTCGCCCTGCGACATGCCGATCAATTCTTCCGTGTTGAAGCCGAGCGGCTCGTCCTCTACCTTGCCCTCGACCTCGGTGAAGTCGAACGGCTGCACCGGAGGCAGGTCGGCGAAGTCGTCCTCCAGCGCGTCGGCGGGGGTAACCGACTCCATCACCAGCGGCTCGCTCGCGCGGGCAGCGGCCTCGGCCGCCTCCACGTAGCCCTCGCCCGGTGTCACCTGCACCTCGGCAGCATCGCTCAGCCAGAACGGCAGCGGCTCGCCCTCGACGTGGGCATCCTGGTCCACCACCATGGGGGCCGGGCCTGCCTGCGCCGGATTGAACGCGGGCATCGGGCCGGAGGGCATGTCACTCTCACCGCGCAGGTTGGGGATCGGGGCGGGCGTGCCCTGGTCGAACATAAATCCCTCGAACTCGATCGCTTCCGCGTTGAGGCCGCCCGACTGGGTGTCGTCCATCGCCTGCAGAGCGTCCACAACCTCCTGGTCGGTCTCCAGCGCAGGCTCGCCCAGCGCGCTCTCGGGCGCCTGGATGCCCACGCCTGTCGTACCGGTGAACGTGGACGAAACAAGCTCGGGCCGCTCCTCGGCCTGCTGGACGGCAGGCTCCGGCTCGAGCGCGGACATCTCGGGGGCGGCGCTCTGTGCGGACGGCTCGGCTTCCTCGGTCAGCCAGGGCGGTAGGCCGGTGTCTTCCTCTTCCACGGCAGCGCCTTGCGGGGCCGATGCGTGCGAGGCGCCGGACGCCCACTCGGGCTGCTCAGTAGCCCAGGGCGACGATGGGTCGGCCCCGGCGATGAACGGGGGAGGCTCCTCGGATACGACCGGGGCGACTGCCTGCGCGCCTGCCTCGGCCTGCACGGCCCACTGGGGCACCTGGCCCAAGCCCTCAGCCTGCGGCTGCTCCAGGGTAGCCGGGACTGCCGGGGCCGCCTGCGCCGCGACAGGGGAAGGCAGGGCGGCACGCAGAGGCCCTGACTGGAGCAGCTTCCTGCCCGCCTGCACCGCTATAAGCACGGCCGAGAAGTCCGCAATAGAAGCGAGCGAGCTGTCGCTCCACGAGGCGGGTGTGGCGCCCAGTCGTTCGGCGGCCAGTGGGCCTGTGTGCCCGCGAGAGCGCCCCATCATCACGCCGGAGAGGTCGGGTGAGGACTGCGGGTGCGACGAGCCGTTGCCCGCGCCGGGCGCGGCCCCTGCCTGCGGCTGGGAGGAGGGCGCCGAATCGGTCAGGTAGGAAGGGGGCGGCACGGCGTGCCCCGTCACCGGCACCGGAGAAGGCTCAGGCGCGGAAGCAGGCGCGGAAGCAGGCGCGGCCTGCCCTGCGCTGTCCACGTCTCCTGGGTTGAACATGAACGGCTCGAACTCCATCTCAGCCCCGACGAACTGCCCCGAGCCTGAAGTGGAGGCCCCCGAGCCGCCCGGCCCGCTAACGTCGAGCATGAACGGCTCGAAATCCTGGCCGCCCTGGCCGGTGTTGTTCGGCTCCTGATGGTCACTTCTGGACATCTTTCATCCTCCGGCAACCTGCCGCCCGCGGCAGTGGTTAGTCTCCTACCTTGCTCTTGTCGGCCTCCGCAATGGAGGCGTTCAACTTGTCGAAGTGCTTGAGCAGCACCGCCATCCGCTCGGGCGGGGTGTCCTTGTTCTGCAGGTAAATCTCGAGCGCCTGGCGCGGGCTCATCTGCTCGATCACCTGGTCGCCTAGCCGTATGCGGTGAGTGCGGGTAGTGTTCGGGATGACCGCGCTGAACGAAGGGCCCTTGGCATTGAGGGCGCGCCGGATCTCGTCTTGCCGCAGGTCGCGCAGCCGCTCGGGCGTCGTCTCGATCATCAGGCGCACGACCGCGTCCTTGATCTCGTCCTCGTGCTCGTCTATGCGCCGCAACACTTCCTCAGTGGGGAAGTCCACGTCGGCGTTCACCTTAATGGTAAGGAAGCGGCGGGCGGGCACCTCGTGGAACTCGTGGCGCACTTCGCGCACCCCGTCAGGCCCTGGCTCGTCAATCTCGACCGACACGAAACCCTTCTTGTCGTTCTGCTCGCCGAAATCTATGCGCTCAAGCGAGCCGGGATACACGATGGGCGGGCGCGTCTGCGACAGCACCTGGTGCTTGTGGATGTGACCCATCGCCACGTAGTCGAAGCGCGGATTGGCCACCACCGTGCGCGGCAGCACGATATCTTGCCCCAGCATGATGTCGCGCTCGGACGAAAAAACGGCCCCCTGCACCGAGGCGTGCGCCACCAGCAGCGCGGGCAGCGTCGGGTCGAGTTTGTCCGCCGACTCGTCTATGAAGTTCTCGACCATGGTAAGAAGCTCTTTATTGAGCGAGTCGGGGTCGAGGCGGCTTATCTCCCTGTTGGTCATCAGGTATGCACGCGACACCCAGGGCAGCGCCGCGATCTGCACCCGCCCCGCCCGCGTGTCGATGACGTGCACGCCGGGCTTCTGGGCGATAGTCACCTGCGGGATCGCCAGGGTGGAGTAGATCTCCACGGTGTTGGCCCGCTGCATGGCGTTGGGCACGTCGTGGTTGCCCACCACGATGAAGGTGGGCATGCCCGCTTCCGACAGCTTGCGGATGCACTTCGCGAACTCGCGCTGCACCGTGGGGGTGGGGTCGCGGTTCTTGAAGATGTCGCCTGCTATGACGACCAGGTGTACATCGTTTTCGAGCGCCCAGTCAAGGGCGATATTGAGGGTTCGGAGGAAGTCGCCGAGGCGGGTAGAAAGGCCGGTAGCCGGGTCGACCCGGCCATAGTTTTCCATCCCGAGATGGATATCGGCAAGATGTAATATGCGAAGAGTGGGCAAACCTGTGCTGCCTCTCGTCCGAGCGGTAGCGCTCGCCTGTCACGTCTGCCGGGGAGCCAGGAATCGGCGTCCCCGTGCGGCCTCGAAAATACCAAAATACCCGGCAAATAAAGGCGGGGCGTCCACGCGCCTGCCACACCGGGCAAGGGGTTAGGACCCCCGTTCTACTGCCGAGTATAGCACTCGCGATTCCGGGGTGTCAACCCTGCTGTATGGTACAATAGGCACAGCCATCCCTCGTATTGCGTACTAGAAAAGCAGTACCCCGGCGGGCCGTTTGAGCACCTTGCCGCCCCCACCTGAAGGCTCGACAAGGGCGGCCGCCCGCCCGGCAATCCGCAATTCGACCGGGCTACATTCCGGCATACGATATGCCCTCTATCCGTGAGGAGGTCAAAGGTGACATACAGGGTAACTCTCATCCCCGGCGACGGCATCGGCCCCGAGATCTCTCAGGCCACCCAGCGTGTGATCGACGCTACAGGCGTGCCCATCGAGTGGGACGTGATGGAGGCGGGCGAGGCCGCGATAGCGCGCGAGGGCACCCCTCTTCCCCAGGCAGTGATCGACTCGATCAAGCGTAACAAGGTCGCCATCAAAGGCCCCATCACCACACCCGTAGGCAAGGGCTTCCGCTCGGTGAACGTCGGCCTGCGCAAGGCGCTCGACCTGTACGCCAATGTGCGCCCGACCCGCACCCGCAAGGGCGTGCGCTCGCGCTACGACAACATTGACCTGGTGATCGTGCGCGAGAATACCGAGGACCTGTACGCGGGCATCGAGTTCGCCGAGGGCTCGCCCGAGGTGTCCGAGCTGATCGACTGGATCGGGCAGAAGAGCGGCGCGACTATCCGCCCCGACTCGGCCATCTCGATCAAGCCGATCTCGATCAGCGGCAGCCGCCGTATCATGGAGTTCGCCTTCAAGTACGCCGAGGACAACGGCCGCCGCAAGGTGAGCGCGGTACACAAGGCCAACATCATGAAGGCCACCGACGGGCTCTTCTTGCGCGTGGCCGAGGAAGTGGCCGCCCAGCACCCCGGCATCCAGTTCGAGAACGTCATCGTGGACAACATGTGCATGCAGCTTGTGCAGAAGCCCGACCTGTACGACGTGCTCGCCTGCCCCAACCTGTACGGCGACATCGTGTCCGACCTGTGCGCCGGGCTCGTGGGCGGGCTGGGAGTCGCACCGGGCGCCAACATCGGTGAGGAAGTGGCCCTGTTCGAGCCGATCCACGGCAGCGCACCCAAGTACGCGGGCCAGAACAAGGTCAACCCGATGGCGATGATGTACTCGGGCGTGATGATGCTGCGCTGGATCGGCGAGCGCGAGGCCGCAGACCGCCTCGAAGGCGCGCTCGACGCCACGATCGCCGAGGGCGTCAACGTTACGTACGACCTCAAGCAGCGCCGCGACGACCCCACCGCCAAGAGCACGTCCGAAGTGGCCGACGCGCTGGTTCGTAAGCTCAAGGGTGCGTGATACGTGATGCGTGAGCATAGGCGAGCCGGGTAGTGCGGAGTTAGCCGTGATGCTCGGGAGAGTTCACGCATCACGCATCGCGTATCACGAAGGAGACCGGTGTGAGAGAGAACGCGGTCAAGGCGAGGCTGCGCCGCGGCGAGGTGGTGTACGGCCTGCTTTCGCCCAACTACGACACGATGCTGGTCGAGACGCTGGGCCTGCTCGGCTTCAGCGCCTACATGCTCGACTGTGAGCACGGCCCCGCCGGCCCCATGCAGGCGCTCGAGGTAGTGCGTGCCTGCGAGACCGTTGGCATGACGCCGCTGGCGCGGGTGCGCAGCGCCGACCCCAAACTCCTCCTGCAATTCCTCGACGTGGGCATTATGGGCGTGATGATGCCCAGCGTGACGGGCGTGGACGACGTGAAGCGGCTGGTCGAGGCGGTGCGCTACCCGCCGCTGGGTAGGCGAGGTATCGCCCCGGTGCGCGCCAACGACTACCTGCTCGCGGGGATGCCGCAGGCCGAGTACATCGCGTTCGCCAACGAGCAGATCATC
>DASTEB010000022.1:0-10962 GCA_035710025.1 Chloroflexia bacterium | reverse complement strand
CGCATCATGGCGGCGACGGCCGAGGTGCTCCAGCATCACGGCCTGCCCCTGCTCACGCACGCGAGCGAGCCGATGGGGCACTCATACGCGGGAAAGGGACAGACCTTCCCCTGGAAGCTGGTGAAGCTGGCCGAGAACTTCTCCGACTTGAAGATCGTGCTGGCGCACTGGGGCGGCGGGCTCCCGTTCTTCGAGCTGATGCCGGAGATCCGGGAGACCTGCCGGAACGTTTACTACGACACTGCCGCCAGCACCTACCTGTACTCGTTCGATATCTTCCCGGTCGCCGCTCGGCTGGTGGGCGCGGAGAGGATCCTGTGGGGCACGGACTACCCGCTGCTTTCGCAGGCCAAGTTCCTGGGTCGCGTGCGGGCAGCGGGCCTTGCCGACGACGAGCTGGCCGCCATCCTGGGCGGAAACGCGCAACGGCTTCTGCATCTCTAAAGCGCAGGCTGACACAAGATCAAGGCCCCGGGCGGCGTGCTCGGGGCCTTGTGCTATTCTCGCGTTGGACGGTTAACTGACTAGGGAGTAGGCGTCTCTCCGGCCGGCGACTCCTGGTCGCCCAGGGACTGCCGCATCTCGTCGGTCAGCGGGATGTCGATCGACGGGTCGTTGTGCCTGGAGATCGTCATGTCGAACTTGATTTCCATCGCGGGGAACGGGGTGGGCGCCGGTCCGCCGGGGGTCGGGGTACCCGAGAACGCCTCGGCAAAGCCGCGCATCATCAGGTCCATGAGCGGACCGAAATCGAGGTCGATGCCGAGTCGGTGCAGCTGCTTCTCCTGAGGATCGATGTTCATCGTGCCGCCGCCCAGGTCGCCCATGGTGCTCACGTCGACGCCTGTGCCCCCGGCAAGCGACTCGGGGTCCAAGACGAAGCGAAAGCGCTGCGTGTCTACGCCGTTGATTGTCTCGTTGCCCTCGGTAGTGAACTGGCTCACACCCTCGGTCAGCCCGGCGATCTCGGCGAGAGGGCTGCCGCCGCTAATGATCTCTTCGGCGTTGAAGCCGAACGGCTCGGCGGTGCCGGCGTCGGGGTCAACCTCACGCTTGACCCACTGTCCTCCCTGCTTCTCCCAAACTTCGTTGCCGATAGCGATCTGCTCGACCGACTCGCTGCCCATCGTGCCCTTGATGTAGACCACGTTGGGCGCCATGAAGTCGCCCTCAAGCTGGGCGGGCTGCGTGATGAAGTCGGTCTGCTGCAGGTCGAGGGTGAAGTGGTAGCTCTCCAGCGCCTCGGCGTTCTTCAACGCCTCGGCAACCAGCTCTTTCTCGGCCTCTGTAGCTGCCGTGCCGCCGCCGGGGCTGGTCGCTGCCGCGCTGGTCGGGGTGGGCGGCACGGGCGTCGGGCTTGGCGGTACCGGCGTGGGCGTCGGGGGCAGGGGGGTGGGCGTCGGTGCAGGCCCACCGCAGGCCACCAACCCGAGCACCATCAGCGACGCTACCACGAACATCGCCAGCCCGGTCCTCAATGATTTCACAACTTCCTCCTTTTGATTTAAGAACGCACCAATTGCCCCGGGCCTGTAGGTCGCTGCCCGGGCACCACGATTATAAGCCTCCGCGACCGTGCGGACCAGATTCTTGCTTAGTCCGAACGGAGTATTTTGCTAACGACACAAGTACCGCCGGCCACGCAATGCGGCCTCAAACCTTCTCGGCGGTCCGGAGCAGGGCGAGCAGACTAGCGTGCAGTCCGGCCCCCGCGGCGATGACCGGCCCCTGCCCCGACGAGCGAGGGTTGCCCTCCCAATCGGTTACAACGCCTCCTGCCTCAGTTACGAGCAACATGCCCGCCGCGACGTCCCAGGGGTTGAGGTTGAGGTGATAGAAGCCGTCCAACCTACCGGCTGCCACATAAGCCACGGCGAGCGCCGCCGACCCAAGGTGGCGGACGCGCCCTACCTGCGGCTGCACGCTCTGGACGAGCCGCAGCATGCGCGGGGCGTCCACCAGATTGTGACCAACATCGTACGCCATCATGGCGCTTCCAAGCTCGGTTCGCTCGCCCGCGTGCAGTGGCTTTCCGTTCAGCAGAGCGCCACGTCCCCTGGCGGCCGAGAAAGTCTCGTCGTGAAGCGGGTCGTAGATGACGGCCACCTGGGGCAAATCGGTATCGGGATCGACGGCCGCGACGGACACGCACCAGAAGGGCAGACCGGCCGCGTAATTGTGTGTGCCATCGATCGGGTCGACCATCCACAGCAAGTCGAGGTCGGCCGGGGCTACCCCCTCGGGCGCCTCGACTCTCGTGTGCCCGCTCTCTTCGGCGAGCACGCCGTGGTGTGGGAACGCCTTGCGTATGACCGCGAGCGCGGCTTCCTCCGCGGCGTGGTCGAATTGCGTCACTATATCGCTGCCGCCCTTCGAAGTGATCTCGTGCTGCCCGCGAAATCCCTGCAGGGCAACGGTGCCCGCTGCTCGCGCGGCTTCGCGTGCTACCTCAAGCGCCGCTTCGAGCCGGCTCACGGAGCAGTACCCGTGGGCGCGGGCGTCGCCTGCGGCTCAGAGGGCACGACCGCCGTGGGCACGTCGTCCGGGACCGTCGTGTCGATGCCGGGCAGCGGGAGATCGGCGGGCAAGCCGCTCGTACACGGCGGGTTCTCCTTCAGCATGAAGGTTAGGTTGATTTGTACGTCGTAGCTCTGCCGAGTGGTGCAGATCCACTCTATCCAGGTGTTCGTGCGCTCCTCGGGCGTCCCGGTCTTCGGGATATGCGCGTCGGCCATCACTGTGTAGACCACGTTCTGGACCACCGTGCGGTTGTACTGCTCTTCTGTGATGCCGCGCGCCGTCAGGAACTGCTCGAACGACTCGCCGCCCTTGAGGTCGTTGGTCTTGGCATCAGCGATCAGCCCCTGCTGCTGCTGCTCTGTGGGGTAAAGGCCCTCTTTCTCGGCCTGCTGCATGATAACTTCGAAGTTGATGAGCTTGTCAAGTGAATCCTGGCTAAGCGCATCGAGGGCGCGTGTGCCGGTGATGCCCTGGAAATTGTTGAACAGGACGCCGAACACCGGGTCGTTCAGTGCGGTCTGCTTGTCGCGCTCTACGCGCGCGTTGTACTCGCGCTCGTATATTGGTCTGCCGTTGACGGTAGCCACCACGTCGCCCGGCCCGGCAGTTCCCGGCCCGGCGACAGAAGGCGCAGTGCTATTGAGGTACATGAACCCGATAATCAGCGCCACGCCCAGAACGGCCACCGCCGCGAACCACGGGAACATCGAACCGAGTGTACGGGCCGGTTGCTGCGGCGCGGGGCGGCCTCGCGGCCGGAGCCTGAGCGTGCCCCGAGTGCCCTGCACCGCTTCGCCACGCCGTACGGCCGCCCGGAGGGTATCGGCCTCGGCAAGATCGGCGTCCACCCGTGCGCGCGTCTCGGGGTCAACGAGCGCGTCTCGCGCCTCGTTTAGCCGGTTCAGCCGCTCGGTCGCGGCCTCGTCGCCCTCCTGGGCCAGCGGCTCGTACCTGTCGAACAGGCGGTCGTAAGCCTCCTCGATGCCTTCGATCGAGGCGTTGCGCGGCACCTTGAGGATGCGATATGGGTCGAAGACGGTATCCTGGTCTCTCATGCTCTTACTTGACTGGCTCCTCAAGCGATAGCACCGCCATGAACGCTTCCTGCGGGATCTCGACGCTGCCCACCATCTTCATGCGCGCCTTGCCTTCTTTCTGCTTCTCGAGTAGCTTGCGCTTGCGCGTGATGTCGCCTCCGTAACACTTGGCGAGCACGTTCTTGCGCTGGGCGGAGATCGTTTCGCGGGCGATGATCTTGCTGCCGACGGCGGCCTGGATCGGCACCTCGAACATCTGGCGCGGGATCAGGCGGCGCAGCCGGTCGACAAGCTGGCGGCCTTGAAACTGCGCCTTGGCGCGATGAGTGATGATACTGAGCGCGTCCACGGGCTGCCCGTTGACCAGCACGTCCAGCTTGACCAGGTCGGCCGCGCGGTACTCGGCGAACTGGTAGTCGAGCGAGGCGTAGCCCTGCGTGCGCGACTTGAGCTGGTCGTAGAAGTCAACGATCAGCTCGCCCAACGGTATCTCGTACACCAGTACGACGCGCTCCTCGTCCAGGTAGTCCATCTTCTTGTACGAGCCGCGCCGGCTGGTCACCATGTCCATGATAGCGCCGATGTAGCGGGTCGGGCTGACGACGCTGATCTCCATCCAGGGCTCCTCGATAGTGGCAATGTTGCCCGGAGGCGGCATGTCGGCCGGGTTGTCCACCACCATCTCGGTGCCGTCGGTCTTTGTGATACGGTATTCGACGTTGGGCGCGGTCATGAGCAGGGCGAGGTCGTACTCGCGCTCCAGCCGCTCGCGGATGATCTCCATGTGCAGCAGGCCCAGGAAGCCGCACCGGAAGCCGAAGCCGAGCGCGACGCTCGTCTCAGGCTCGTACACGAGCGATGCGTCGTTCAGGTGCAGCCGCTCGAGCGCCTGGCGCAGGTCCTCGTAGTCGTCGCTTTCCACCGGGTACAGGCCGGCGAACACCATCGGCTTGACTGGCCGGTAACCCGGGAGCGGATGCGCGGCAGGCCTGCGGGCCGAGGTAATCGTGTCGCCCACCTGGCAGTCGCGCACGATCTTGAGGCCGGTGGCGACGTAGCCCACTTCGCCGGTGCCAAGCTCCTGCTTCGGGGTCATGGTAGGGCTGAAAACGCCCAATTCCAGCGCCTCGGTCTGTGCGCCTGTAGACATGACCAGCACCGGCTCGCTCGCCTTGAGCGTGCCGTCCACCACGCGCACATATGCGATCACGCCCTTGTAGGCGTCATAGTGGCTGTCGAACACCAGTGCGCGAGGGGCGGCATCGGGATCGCCCGCGGGCGGTGGTATCTCCTTCACGACGGCCTCAAGAATGTCCTTTACACCCGTCCCGAGCTTGGCCGAGACGCTGATCACCTGGTCACGGGGGATACCAATGACATTCTCGATCTCTTCTGAGACCATGTCGGGCTGCGCCGCGGGAAGATCGATCTTGTTCACGACAGGAATCAGGCTCAGATTGTGCTCAAGTGCCAGGTACGTGTTGGCGAGGGTCTGCGCCTCGATGCCCTGCGTGGCGTCCACAACGAGCAGCGCGCCCTCGCAGGCAGCAAGCGAGCGGCTCACTTCATAGGTGAAGTCGACGTGGCCGGGCGTATCGATCAGGTTCAACTCGTAGGTCTGTCCGTCGTCGGCCGTGTAGGCCATACGGACGGCGCGCGCCTTTATCGTGATGCCTTTCTCGCGTTCGAGGGGCATTGAATCGAGCATCTGCTCGACCATGTCTCGCTTGGCCACGGTGCCGGTGACTTCGAGCAGGCGATCGGCGAGCGTGGACTTGCCGTGGTCTATATGGGCGATGATGCAGAAGTTGCGGATAAGGTGTAGCGGAGGCATAAAAGGCGGTGGGCGAGTCCCACAAATAACGCGCTCCTCAGAGCGCGGCAATAACGACATCCTACCGGGCAGTATAGGTGGCGAGCGGCCCCTTTGTCAAGCACATCACGCCCGTCAAGGCGCCTTCAGCGCGCCCTCCGTGTAGGTGTTGCCGAAATTCCACAGCATCCAGCCCGCCGCCCCTCCAGCCTCGGCCGCGTCGATTTCGGCTCGCACCTTGGCTGCATCGTAAGTTACGTTACGGCCGTGGAAGTCCTGCAGCCACGGGCGGAGCCTTGCGCCGGAGCCTTGCAGGCGCGTTGTGGCGCGCGACAATGTGCGCGTGACGATCTCGGCGGGGTGCTCTGCGGGGTTCTCGAAGTCGTCGAAGCCCTGCGGGTAGTCGGAGGGGTAAAGGTAGGGGCAAATGTAGTCGTTTGTTGCCGCCATCAATTCGAAGCTCTGCCCGATTCCCATGTCGTCGGACACGAAGGGCGTGAACGCCAGCACGTTGGTCGCGATGAAAGTGCCCATCGGGGACAACTCGGCGTAAGCTTTCTGCAGGAACCCGCCGATGGCGTCCACCCGCTTCTTGCCCTCGGCGTGCGGCCCGTAGTCGATGTCCTCAAGCTCACCCACCGAGGGGAAGTAGGCGAAGTCAAACTGGATCTCGTCAAAGCCCTTCTGAGCTACCTCTTTGGCGATGGCGATATTGTAGTCCCACACCTCGGGATTGTACGGGTTGGCCCAGCGCGTGCCGTTGCCGGCGATCCACGGCTGGCCCGGCGCCTTCCGGCTCTGGAGCGCCCACTCGGGTTTCGCGGCCGTAACCGCCTGGTCCCAGAACACCGACAGCCTGGCGATGCGGTAGACGCCGCGCTCCTTCAGTTGCGCCAGCAGCCCGCCGAGGTCCGAGATGAGCGGGCTTGCCGTGCCAAGTTGCTGCACGATCGCTAACTCGGAGGCATAGAGCACCTGGCCGCTATTGTCGGCCTTGACGTCTACCACCACGGCATTCAGCTCGGTGCGGTCAATCAGGTCGAGGAGGCCCTGGTACTTGCCCGGCGTGGCAATAGTGTCGCCGCTGATGTAGATCGCCTTCACCGTGAACGGCTCAAGCGTCACGTTCTGTGTGACCACGCGCCCGACGTCAATCTGTTGCGAGAGGTAGCCCGGCGCTTTGACCACCAGCTTGCGGTCGTCGGCCGCGCCCTTTAGCTCATACGAGCCGTCGGGTCCGCTGAGCACCCGCACGGCGCCCGAGATGATGCTGGCGCCGGGCACAGGCTGGCCGTTCGACGCGAGGACCACGCCCGTGAGCACGTTCGGCACCAGCTCGACCTGGACGTCGCGCTGGCCCTGGGCATCAATAGTCTGGGGCGAGAACCCGTCCACGTTTACGGTGACGACAGGCATGTCGGGGATTCGCTCGATGTAGAACGTGCCGTCCGGGGCTGTCGTTGCCGTCACCTGAGCGGCCGCCCGCACCGGCGGGGTGGCTTCTGCCGCGCTAGCCGACGACACCACCACCGGAACCCCCGGCATCGCAGCGCCGGTATAAGCGTTGGAAACTCGGCCCGAAAGGCTCTGCCACGCGACGAAGTGGAAGTAGCCGAGGCCCGCGGCGGCAAGCAGCGCGATAAAGAGGTAGGGCAGGGGCGAAGGGATTCGCCGCACTGCCTCGCGCCTCGAATAGTAGCTCTGGTATGTCGACCGTCGGCGTCCGGACATCTTCGTAGGGGTGGAGCAAGGGCGCGAGCCTGATGCCCGCGCCCACGCCCCGTGATTACTTAAGCGGCTTTACAAATTCGTTTCGCGGCTCATAGTTGATGGCCGGGTCCCACCACTGCCAGCCCCATGCGCCCGTCTCGAGCATGGCCCGGATCTGGTCGGGCACCTTCTGGGAGCCTGGACTTGTATAGTCCCCACCCGGCCAGTCGAATGCCTGCACCCAGGGCCGGTACTTGGTCTTGTGTCCGGCGAACAGCTTCTGGGCGTACTCACCCGACTTGCGCACAAGCTCGTAGGCGCACGCCGCAGGAACGTCGCAGCCCTGCTCGCCCGGGCTGAAGTGCGACGGGTAGATCATCGGGCAGACATAATCGGTGTGGTCGATCAGCTCGGGGATGACCTGGCCGATCACGCCCAGGATAGGCGCGCCGTCGCGGTCGGGCCAAAGCGTGTAGCCGAACACGTCAATTGACATGAACGCATCGGTCGGCTCGATAACGTCGTGAACCTTCTCGAGGAACTCGGCCAGCACCTTGACCTTGCCCGTATCGGTGATCGGCATGGTGGAGTACACCATGTCGCCCGGCTCGCTCGGCGCCGGGTCGGAAGGGAAGCGCACGTAGTCGTACTGGATCTCGTCGAAGCCGAGGGTTAGCACCTCTTTGGTCATGTCTATAATGTGCTGTTGCACCGCAGGGTTGGTCACGTCGAGCCACTTCTGCTGTGCCATGTACCCGCCCTTCCACGGCTCGCCTGTCACGTCGCTCTTCACCGCCCATTCGGGCTTGTTCTCGGCCAGGGTCTTCTGCTGGAAGGTGACCACGCGCGCGATGACATAGAGGCCGCGCGCCTTGAGGTCGGCTACAAGCTCCGGCATTTCGGTGAGAAACATGTCGGTGTTCTCGGCGGCAAGCACGTCCGGGTTCTTGGTGTCGTAAACCCATTCCGACGCGTCGTTCTGCACGTTCAGCACTACCGCGTTGATGCGGTTGTTGGCCTTGCTTTCCTCGATGAAGCTGAGCGTGTCTTCCATCAAGTCGGGCGATGCCGCCCACGGCGCGGTGATGTAAACCGCCTCAACCTTGTGCTCTTCGAGAGCAACATCCTTGCGTGCCGTGCCGGCGACGTCGGTTTTGGTCAGCTTGTAGCCCGGCAGCTTGAACGTGAGCGTAGCTCCCTCCGGTACGTCTCTGAAGAAGTAATTGCCGCTCTCGTCAGTATACACCGCGACGAAGCCATCGCCGGTGGGCGGTATCGGCCTGGGTGTCGGCGTGGCGGTGGGCGGCTCAGGTGTACTCGTCGGGGCGCGGGTTGAGGTCACGGCAGCAGTAGCCCCAGGGGAGCTTCCCTGGAGCACGGGCGCTGCCAGGACGTTGGTGTAGCCGAGCGTCTGCGTAGTAGGGACAGTCTCGGTTGGCGCAGTCGTATCGGTGATGGTAGTTGACGGCGTGACAGGCTGGCTCGGTGCGGCCTGCGGGAGCACGAGCTTGACCAGCACGCCCGCCAGCGCCTCGCCCGACTGGGCGCTGGTCACCCGGCCGCTGATTGTGTTGGGCCGCAGCTGGACCTCCACCCGGTCGGCCGTGCCGCTGTCGACCTCGGCGCTGGAGTACCCGCCGGCCTGCACGACTATCTTGGAGTTGAGCGGCACGTCGTCGTAGTAGAACATGCCTTCGGTGTTGGTCGCGGTGAGCACGCCGCCCGCCGTGACCTCGGCATTGGCGATTGGCTTGTTGGTGTAGGCATCAAGCACGGCGCCGGAGAGCGCTCGCGGCGCAGGCGTGGGGCTGGGGGGCGGTACGGTGTTTGTGGGGGGAGCCGGTGTGCCGGCAGGGCCGCCACCGAAATCAATTGGCCCAATCGAGCAACCTGCCAGGGCAATGGCGGCGCCGAACAGGAGCGCGAAGACCAGCCACGGCGCGTAGGGGCGCCGACCGGTACGTGACCTTTGATTCAAACCGACCTCCTGAGGTTGTTTTCGCAGTCGTCTCGCCCCCACTCATATGGGGCCGGGGGCGGTACAGAAGCCAATTGTATCATACCGGTGCCGGGCCGAAAAGGCCCGCGCACAGGTTGGCCTGCTCACTAGAGGGGCGGTATAATGTTCTAATAGTCCCGCCGAACAGGCAATTAAGGAGTCAGACCGTGCCCACTTCGCAAGGCGACACGCCGGTCGCGGACAACAGCAGCGCCCCCTCCACGCCCGTCGAGGGCGGCCGTCCCAAGCTAGTTCTGGTGGACGGGCACGCCCTCGTTTACCGTGCGTACCACGCCCTCCCGCCCGACCTTCGCACCTCGGCCGGGGAGCCTACGAACGCCGTGCTCGGCTTTACGGGCATGCTTTTCGACACGCTGCGCAATCACTTCCCGCAGCACGTAGTCGTAACGTTCGACAAGGGGAAAACGTTCCGCCATGAGGCCTCGGCGGCCTACAAAGCCCAGCGGGGCCCCATGCCCGACGACCTGCGTGAGCAGCTTGGACGGGTTCGGCAGCTCATCGAGGCGATGGACATCCCCATAGTGGAGCTTGCCGGGTACGAGGCGGACGACGTTATCGGCACGCTGTCGCGCCAGGCCGAGGACCAGGGACTTGAAACCTACATTCTCACTGCCGACACCGACCAGCACCAGCTTGTGTCTGAGCACGTGCGAATGATCGCGCCCGGCGGATACGCCCAGCGATTCTCCGAGGCGCGCGTGTACGACATGGACGCGGTGCGCGAGAGGTACGGCTTTGGTCCTGAGCTTGTGCCGGACTACAAGGCCCTCGTGGGCGACAAGACCGACAACATCCCCAACGTGCCGGGCATCGGTGAGAAGACTGCATCGCAGTTGCTGCAGCAGTACGGCAGCCTGGAAGGCATCCTTGAGCACATCGACGAGCTTAAGCCCAAGCAGCAGGAGTCGCTGCGCGCCCACGCCGAGCAGGCGCAGCACAGCAAGACCCTCACGACGATTGTGCGCGATGCGCCCGTGGACCTTGACCTCGCGCGCACAGAGATTACCGGCTTCCACACAGAGGACGTGCTGCAATTGCTACGCGAGCTGGAGTTCCGGAGCCTGGTCGAGAAGTTCAACCAGGTAGAGGCTGCCTATTCAGGCAAGGCCACGGGAGCGTCCGCGCAGGCGGACGAAACGACAGCCGAAGCAGCTCCAAGCACCGACGGTAAGCGCACCGGTCCACAGCAGTTGAGCATGTTCGGGGACGAAACGACCGCGACGACCGCAGCTTCCGAGCCGACGGTGGACACGACCCGCCGCACCGCGGCGTCGGAGCTTGGCAGCGACGAGGCAAGAGCGCGCGCAGGAATCCCCGCCAATGTTCACGTCGTAAGGACGGAGCACGACCTGTCGGCGCTGGCTGCACTGCTCAGGCGAACCGGGCGCTTCACCATCGACGTGGAGTCGACCTCCTCCGATGAGATGGAAGCCGACCTGGTGGGCATCGCAATCGCCCTGCCGTCGGAAGACGACGTTGTGGATGACGGATATTACATCCCAGTCGGGCACCGCACGGGCGACGACGCGGCGACCGCCAAACCGGACAAGAACCAACTAACTGTAGAGGCGGTCAAGAAGCACCTCGGCCCGGTGCTCGCCGACCCCGCGATTAAGAAGGACGCGCATAACGCCAAGTACGACCTGAAGGTGCTAAATCGGTCCGGACTGCCCGTCGAGGGACTGGGTTACGACACCATGCTTGCGGCGTACCTGGCGGGCGAGACGAGTACCGGGCTGAAGGACCTCGCCTTCACCAAGCTTGGCGTGCAGATGGTGCCGATCACCGAGCTGATCGGCAAGGGGCGCAACCAGACCACGATGGACCTGGTCTCCGTGGACCTCGCGGCGCCATACGCAACG
>DASTEB010000021.1:0-4369 GCA_035710025.1 Chloroflexia bacterium | reverse complement strand
CGAACCGCACCCACGAAATCGCCCCCACCGCGAACAGCGCCCCGATCACCACCAGCGCACTCACGAGCAACAGCCGCGCGCGGTCCCTCACGTCCACGCCCTCCTCCGCGGCCGCCTCGGCACTCCCGTCTCGCTCCATTTCCCTCATGGCGCCCACAATATACCCCATCCCACCGGCTCACCAACCATTACCCACGCCTCCCAAGCGCCCCTTCACGCATCACGCATCACGCATCACGCATCACGCTCTGACCACTGACCACTGCACGCCCCCAAACGAAAACGGGCGCCTCGCAGCGCCCGTTCACGCCTGACCCGGTGGGGTCTGAGCTTTACCTCTGGACGAAGATAACGGTGAAGTAGTGCATGCTGTCCTCGTCGGACCGGGCATAGCCCACGCCCACCAGGTTGTAGCGCCCGTCCATCAAGATCGCTTTGTGTGGTGCGCTGTTCAGGTAGGTTGTCATGGCGGTGCCGGGCGCCTGGGCGTCAGGGTAGTTATTGCGGGCCAGGATCTCGCCCGCGTACTTATAACCGATGCCTCGCTGCGTCATCATGCCGAGGAACTTCTCGCCCTCGGGCGTGCTGTGGCTGAAGTAATTGCGCGCCGCCATGTCGCGGCTGCGGTCGCGGGCCAGCTCGACGGTCGCCCCGTCCAGCGCGACCGGGCTCATGCCCGCCGCCGTCCTCTGCTCGTTGATCGCGTTCAGCAGGAACGTCTCGGCCTCGGCCAGGCTGGGCGCGGCGGCCTGCTTCTCTGCCGGAGGCGCAGGCTGCTTGTCAGGCCCCTTGCCCGTCTCCTGCGCCGCGGGCACCTGCGCGGGCGCGGCCACCTTCTCGAGTGCCACCTTGCCCAGCAGGCTCAGCTGTACCGCCTGCCCCTTCTTCGCCAGCTCGGGGTGGTACTCCATCCTCGCCCGCTCGAACCACTGCACCTTCAGCCCGTCCTGCATCACAGCCTCGGTGATTGGATAGCCGAATAGCTCGACCCCGCCGTTCTGCTTCCAGTAGCTGAGGAACGGCTCGGCCAGCGAGTGGCGCGTCTCGGCGAAGTAGGCCCGCGTGCGCGTCGAGGCGAACGGCTTGACCGTAGCCGAGGCCACCGGCCCCGCCATCTCGGCCCCAAGGCGCGAGAACATCACCGGCCTGCCCGCGGGCGCCGTTTCAGGGTGGAACTCCATGCGCACGCGCTCGAAGTACTGCACGCGCGTGCCGTTTTCCATGCGCTCGTCGCTCAGCGGATAGCCCACGCGGGCCAGCCCGAAGCGGTTGAACGTGTCGAGGAAGTCGCCCTGCACGGTCTTGCCGGTGGGCGCGAAGAACTGGCTGCGAGCCGGCGCGCCGGTGCTCGGCAGGGCACTAGTGTCGAGGGAAGTATCGCCGGGCATCTGCGCGACGAGCGCCACCGCGAGTGCGATGGCGCCGAGCAGGCGGCCTAGCCCCTGCTGCGTCCTGGAGGTGAGATCGACCGATGCGCCGGCTGCGTCAGTACGAGGTGCCCATTCCTGAGCGTGCTTATCGTGTGCCTGCATTGCCTCTCCCCGTCCGTTGACAGGGGCTGCAGGACTCAAGCTCAGGACGCGAACCGCCCCAGCATGCGGCGCGCGTTGTTATCTGGCTTTCGCCGGGCAGCCTGGCTGTCGTGGCTCTCGCGAGCTTTAGATCCATCGGCTTTGCGTCCCCGCCTTTCGACGGGTTTGCCTTTTTCCAGACGACGTGAGTGTCTGGCGATATTAGGCCCCACCCCGGGCCTTGCTAGTTTCTACCTCTCTGATTGTACCCGCGTTAGCACGCCGTTTGGAATACCCCGCCGGTACTCTTTGGTCCTGTACTATCACCCCCTTCTCTTGCTAGCCAGTAAGTACCACGCCCGTCATACCTCGCGGTGATTAGGACCTCCTACTGCTGAGTGATGCGTGATGCGTGATGCGTGAACTCGCCGCAGCACTCCGGCGTACTCAGCACTACCAGACTCACATAAGCTCACGCATCACGCACCACGCATTACGCATTACCAACCCCCGGTGTTATAATCACCCTGCGCCCCCGCACGCCTGCCACCGGGCCGCGGGGCGCAATCCCCTCGAGAGGAAACCCCATTGAGCGTACTCGACGGTGTCGTTGACAGGGCCCTCGCACGCATGGACGCCCAGGAGCGCCACGACCTGCTCGTGTCGGTGGTCGATAAGATGCTCGGCCAGATGACGGCTGACGACCGCGCCGCCCTCATGCACCACGTGGTCGACGTCTTCCTCGAGGGCCTGCCCGCCTCCGAGCGCGAGTCGGTCGTGCGCGACCTCGTCCCAAGCCTGCTCGCCCAGCTGATGAAGAGCGGCAACATGTCGGTGGACGAGCTGCTGTGGGCCGCGATGGGCTCGCTCGGCGCGCTCGAGCAGGAAGAAACACCGCCGTCCGCCGAACGCTGACCCTTCCCTCCCGGTCGAGCGCAGCAGCCGGGTGCCGGACCTTTCTTTACTCGATCCTGGTGTACCGAGGCCGCCCGTGCCCTTCCTGAGCGAGCTACTCAATAAGACCGTGTTCGACAGCCGCAACGAGGCCGTCGGCAAGTGCGTCGAGGTATACGTCAACCCCGACGAGGGCTTCCCCGCGGTTGCGGCGATAGGCCTGCACCGGGGCGGTCAGGAATACCTCCTCTCCTCGGCCGACCTCGCCCGCATGGATCACCGCGGTATCGTCTGCACAGGCAAGCTGCGCGACCTCACCCTCTACGAGCCTCGCGGCGGCGAGATCGGCCTGGCGAAGCAGGTGCTCGACAAGCAGATCATCGATATCAACGGCAAGCGCGTGCTGCGGGTGAACGACCTGCAGTTCAGCTACGCCAACGGCAAATACCGCCTGGTGGCAGTCGACGCCAGCCCAGCCGGCCTGGCCCGGCGCGTCGGCCTGGAGCGCCCCATCAACCGCATCCTCAAGGTGCTGGGCGGGGGCGACCAGCGCGGCTGGATCCCGTGGGACCAGATAGACCCCACCGCCATCGGCGCGGCGGGCGTCCCCCTCAAGGTCGCCCGCCAGGACCTCGCCGAATTGCACCCCGCCGACATCGCCGACATCGTCGAGCAGCTTGATCGCGAGGCGGCCGACTACGTGCTCTCTACCCTCGACACCGAGGTTGCCGCCGACACGATGCAGGAGATCGAGCCTGAGTTCCAGGCCTCCACCTTCGAGAACCTGGAGCCGGAGCGCGCGGCCGACATCCTCGAGGCGATGGACCCCGACGAGGCCGCCGACGTGCTGGGCGATCTGTCAGCTGCACGCGCCGCCGACCTCCTCTCGCGCATGGACCAGGAGGAGGCCGAGGACGTGCGCGAGCTGCTCGCCTACCCCGAGGACTCGACCGGCGGCATCATGACCACCGACTACATCGCCATCCCTGCCGACCTCACCGCCGAGCAAACCCTCCAGCGCGTGCGCGAGCTTTCGCCCAGCGCCGAGTCGGCCTACTACCTCTACGTCACCGAGCCTGACGAGACACTCATCGGCGTGATCTCCCTTCGCGACCTCGTGGTGGCCGAACCGGACGACATCGTGCGCGACTTCATGACCACCCCCGTGATCCAGGTGCCGGCCGCCGACGCCCTCGAAGACGTGGCAATGGTGCTGGCCAAGTACAACCTGCTCGCCGTTCCCGTTACCGACCCGCACGGCCGTATGCTCGGCATCGTCACGGTAGACGACGCGCTCGAGTCGGTCATCCCCGCCCCCTGGCGCAAGCGCCGCACCGCGAGGGAAACGTGAAGCGTCATGCGTCATGCGTGAGCGTATCTGTACCGCTAACTGCGGAGTAAGCCGATGTGCTAACGAGAGTTCACGCATCATGCATCTGTTAGAATAATCCCAGACCCCACACAGAAAGGCACGGTAACTCGCCTTGACCAACGAAAGAGGAGCGCGCTTCTACGACCGGGTGTTCGCCGGGCACGAGCTTGCGCTCGAGTTGAAGCGCTTCGTGGAGGGCCAGCGGCCGTTCGTGCTGGCCGTTCCGCCCGACGGCGTTCCCGTGGCCGCCTCCATCGCCCGCGAGCTGAACGCCCCCTTCGACCTCGCCGTATCGCGCCGCATGGTTGCCCCCGGCCACCCCGACGAGACCCTCGGCGCGATCACGCCCGACCGCACGCTCGTGGTGAACAAGCCGCTGGTGTCGCGTCTCAAGCTTGACGACGCGGCTGTCCAGCAGATATCCATCCCAGAGTGGGCCGACGCCCAGCGTGCCATGCAGCGCTACCGCCGCGGCCGCCCATACCCTTCGCTCCACGGCCACACCGCCATTGTGGTGGACGACGGCCTCACCACAGGCTACACCATCATGGGCGCGATCATCTCGGCCCGCAAGATGGAGCCTGACCGCGTG
>DASTEB010000020.1:0-5415 GCA_035710025.1 Chloroflexia bacterium | reverse complement strand
AAGGTTGCCCGCGCTGTCTAGAATGTTGCCGTTTGCGCCGTCATCCGACGAGCCGCCCAGGTAGGTGGAGTACACAAGCGCGGAAGCGGCCGCGTTCATCTTCGTGGCGAAGGCATCTCCCGGACCGGCAAGATTCGGCTGAAATGCATTCGCGACAGGGTAATTGTAAGAGGTGGTATAGCCGGTCAAGTACACATTGCCCGTCGGGTCCACGGAAATCCCCGCGCCCCAGTCACCACCTGAGCCGCCCAGGTAGGTGGAATAGATGAACTGATTTCCTGCGGGATCGAACTTCGTTAGGGTTGTATCGGTGCCGCCTCCCCCGTGCTGCGGCTGGAATGCGTTATGCGTGGGGAAGTTCGTCGAGTAGGTCGCACCATAGATGTATGCATTGCCGTCAGCGTCAGTCTTGATACCGTTCGCGAAGTCGCCGTAAGGGGCGCTGCCGCCAAGGTAGGTAGAATAGACCAGGGCTGAGCCGGAGGGGTTCATCTTTGTCACGAAACCATCCCATTGGCCGCCGCCATGTTGTGCCTGCAGAGGGTTTTCGAGAGGAAAGTTGGTGGATCGGGTTACACCTACGACATATACGTAACCCGATGGGTCGACGTCGACTGTGTAGCCCTGATCCACATTGCTGCCACCCAGATAGGTAGCGAACACCAGCGCTGAACCGGATGGGTTGAACTTGGCGACGAATGCGTCATACGTTCCGCCGCCATACTGGGGTTGGTAGGGATCCTGCAAGGGGAAATTCAGCGAGTTCGTCCACCCTGCCAGGTACAGATTGCCCTGAGCATCTACCTGTAGACCCGCAGCCGAATCGAACGCGCTTCCCCCCAGGTATGTGGAATAAATGAGGTACGGGTCGATGGTCAGCGGGCGGGAGGCGTCGTACTCCCCCAGCCGGAATGACACCGCGCCGTCGGCTTCGACGCTGTAGCCTGCCTGCACCGCCACGCGGCGGCCGTCGACGTCTTGCCAGGCCACGGGCGCCTGCTCGGTTAGTTCCCGACCTTCTTGTACTGTGATCTGCAGGTCGCCGGCCTGGTCCAAGCCTACTGCGCTAACTCCTTCATAGCGCCAGCGGATCATGCCGGGATCGGCGCCCGGGGACACGAGGTAAGTGCCCTTCAGGTATTTGTCCGTGCCTTCATAGACCAGGCTCACACCCGGGTACAGGTCGGAATAGACGACGTCCGCATAGGTAGGAAGATTGGTGCGCCACTTCGAGGGGTCGTTGCCGGTCAAATAGTTGACTTTCCCCGCCAGCGTCTCCCTGCCCGCGATGCTGACGTCGGGGCCGGAATCGAGGAAATGCAGGCGCACGTATGCGGGCCGATCTTGAGGGCCGCCGGATTCGCTACCGCCGTTGTTGAGGCTTAGCGTGACCGCTGACTCGCCGAAGTACAGCACGCCACCGGGGGTGCGCGTGAGGAATCGCACCGAGGGGTCCGTTTGCCCGACGTTTGGCTCGAAGGAGAGTGCCGCAGCCAGGGCCGGCCGGCCGGGCGCCGGGCCTGCAGACGTGGCGTCATGGCGCGCCGGCCGCGCCGGCTGTAACGCCGGGACGGCGAGCAACACTGCGAAAAAGACAGCCAATGCCACGCCGCGAGCATAACGCGGCTTCCGACGGATGTTGATCACGCGAGGCTCCCTTTCTGCGCCGCACAGCCAGTGTGGCTCTTGGACAGGCATGCCGGTGCGTTGCACGAATCGGTGACTTACTCAAGCAGTGCCGGGGATCACTTAAAGCCACTCTGTATATAGCAGCCCGCGGTAGTAAAGTCAATAGTATATTTGTAATGGTTCGCCTTCGCCTATCCCTCGGTGCATGGATATTTGCCCGAAATCGGGCAAGGGAAGTACCGTCTGGAGGCCGGCGTATCGGTCGAGGCGCCACGACTCTGCTATAATCGAGCAGCAGATGTAAGCGTCCAGGCCGCCGACAATTCACCTGGCTTCATTCAATGTCAGTCAGAGATAGCGCGCGTCAACCCGATACGCCACGAGAACCGGGCGATGGTCAGGTACTTCCCCTGGACACCATCCTCCACGGCGATAACCTCGACTTGCTCGCTACCCTGCCCGAGCGCAGCGTCGACCTCGTCTTCGCCGACCCGCCCTACTACCTTCAGCTGCGGAACGAGCTGTGGCGGCCCAACATGACCCGCGTGGACGCCGTGGACGACGAGTGGGACCGCTTCGACAGCTTCGAGGAGTACGACAGCTACACCGAGGCATGGCTGCGCGAGTGCCGCCGCGTGCTCAAGGACACCGGCACCATCTGGGTCATCGGCTCCTACCACAATATCTTCCGCGTGGGGAAGATCATGCAGGATATGGGGTTCTGGCTCCTGAACGACATAATCTGGGAGAAGACCAACCCGATGCCCCAGTTCAGGGGAGTGCGCTTCACCAACGCCCACGAGACCCTCATCTGGGCCAAGAACTCGAAGGAGCAGAAGCGCTACACGTTCAACTACGCCGCCATGCGCAGCCTGAACGACGACAAGCAGATGCGCTCCGACTGGGACATCCCGCTCTGCACGGGCGCGGAGCGAATCCGCGTGAACGGCGAGAAAGCCCACACCACCCAGAAGCCCGAAGCCCTGCTCTACCGCGTGATCATGTCGAGCAGCAACCCCGGCGACGTTGTGCTCGACCCCTTCTTCGGCACCGGCACGACGGGCGCGGTCGCGAAGAAGCTGCACCGCCGCTGGATAGGCATCGAGCGCGACCCCGAGTACGTGCGCGTGGCACAGGAGCGGATCGACGCCATCGTGCCGCCCATGTCCGAGGAAGCAGTCTACGTCACCCCCACGAAGCGCGGAGCCCCTCGCATCCCCTTCGGCCGCCTGCTCGAAGAGGGCCTGCTGCAGCCCGGCGATACTCTCTACCTCGACCGAGGTGGGCATACGGCGCAGGTGGCGGCCGACGGCAGCCTCATCGCGGGCGATTTGCGCGGGTCGATCCACGCCGTGGGGGCTCGGCTACTCGGCCTGCCCGCGCTCAACGGCTGGGAGCACTGGCGCTACCGCGACCCGGCCTCCGGCGACCTCCTGCCTATAGACGTATTGCGGGAGAAGTTGCGCTCTGCGGAGTAGTTCCGGTCGCTAGCCCTTGCGCGCGGCGAACAGGGCGCGGTTGGTGTGCAGGTGCAGGCAGGCGGCCTCGGCGAAGCCAGCCTCGCGCAGCCAGTGCAGGTGCTCCTCCAGCGTGGCAGGTTGGTCGCCGCGGGTCGACACGCTCAGTGTGTGCTCCTCGAAAGTCTCGCGCTCGTTCGCGGTCACGCGGGCGCCGTGCAGCCGGTCGAGCCGCCGCCACATCGCCAGGTATGCCCCGAACAGGCCGGGCGTGTCCACTCGCACCCGGTCCAGCAGCAGGAACAGGCCGCCCGGGGCGAGCGCCTCGCGTACGAACCGGAACGCCTCGCGCTTGTGCTCGTGGGCCACGTTGTGGATCACCTGCACGCTGACCGCCACCGAGTACTCGTGCTCGGGCAGCGTCACCGCGCCCAGCCGCGTGAGGTCGCCCATCACAATATCGTAGCGCCCGCGGTAGGGGGCCAGCCGTTCGTGCGCAAGCTGCACCATCGCGTCCGAGGCATCCAGGCCCACGATCTGTACGCCCGGCACGCGCTGGAACATCATCTCCTCCACGATGCCCGAGCCCATGCCCACGTCGAGCACGTGGGTGCCGGGGCGGTACTCCGCTTCCAACACTGACAACGTTATGTCGAGTTGCTCCGGGCGCGTCGGGTTGTGGGTCACCGGGTCGGCGCTCCACCGGCGCGCATGGTCCATGTCGGTCCAGTCTTCCACCTCAATCCCCCTACTGGAATACCGCTTCGCGCTCGCGGCGGTGCACCCTGAACGCCACCGGTATACGAAACGTATGCCCCCGGTGCAGGGGCAGCGTGGTCGCCTCTTCCTCGCTGAAATAGCCGAAAGCCAGCGTCTCGTTGCTAAGGGCGAGAGCGCCGCCTACCCTCTCGCAGATGAAGGCGATATGGTACAGGTGCATCGCACCCTCCGGCCAGCCCAGGCTCACCCGCCCGTCGAACACGCCCACCAGACGCCGCGCCTCGACGTGCAGTCCGGTTTCCTCCCACACCTCGCGTTCGGCCGCCTGCGCGGGCGACTCGCCCACGTCGGCCAGCCCGCCCGGCATGCACCAGCGCCCGTTGTCGGCCCGCTGCACCAGCAGCACGCGCCCGTCGTCGTCGAACACGGCAGCGTCCACCCCCACCAGCGGCGAACGCACGCCCAGGCTGCCCCGGAACACCTGCTCGATCTCGGGCGCCGGGCGCGTGTCGGTCACCGCCAGCATCTCTGCCGCAACCGACATCAGCCTGTCGTATCGCGCGCGGTCGTACTCGTTCGCGGCCCAGTGCAGGCCGTTGGCGGCCAGCGCCCTCACCTCGTCGGCCAGAGCCACGAGGCGGTTACTCACGTCGTCTTGCATCGCCACCCCTTGCTGTTGTACCCTGTCACCTGCACAACTTTCAGCTACTCAGGGATTATATGCCAACCATACTTGTCGCAACCACGAACCCCGGCAAGCTGCGCGAGTTCGCCCACCTGTTTGAGGGCGTGCCCGGCGCCCGCATCGTGTCGCCCAACGATATCGAGGTGTGGGTCGAGGTAGCCGAGACGGGCGAGACGCTCGAGGAGAACGCCCTGCTCAAGGCGCGCGCCCTGCACGCCGCCATGCCGGACGCGATGAAGCGCGAGGGCGTGTGGGTGCTTGGCGACGACAGCGGGCTTGAGGTTGACGCGCTCGGCGGCGCGCCCGGTGTGCACAGCAACCGCTGGGCGGGACCGAACACCACGCCCACCCAGCGCAACGAATTGCTGCTGGAGAGGCTCCAGGGCGTGCCCGACGAGCAGCGCACCGCCCGCTTCCGCTGCGCCATCGCGCTGGTGGACCCCGAGGGGCGTGAGTACATGGTCGACGGCGCGGTCGAGGGGCGCATCGCCCACGACATGCGCGGGCACAACGGCTTCGGCTACGACCCCATCTTCGAGCTGCCCAACGGCAAGCGCATGGCCGAGCTTACCCCCGACGAGAAGAACGCCCTCAGCCATCGGGGCGTGGCCGGGGCGAAAGCGGCGCGAGTAGTGGCGAGGGGTGAGGGGTGAGGGGCGTGTGACGAGTGACGGGTGATGAGTGAGCTTGGTCCAGCCGGGTAATGCGGAGTAAGCATGACTGCTCACGAGAGCTCACGCATCACGCATCACGACTCCGTCACTCACCCCTCACCCCTCACCCCTCACCCCTCACCCCTCGCCACTACTCGCGCCCTTCACACCCGCACCCGGTTCTGTTATGCTGTGGGGCACGACAGGTCGGGGCCTCGCGAGGCCAACCGCATAGGGAGGTACATCGCATGGACAAAGCTGCAGCCCAATC
>DASTEB010000019.1:0-3979 GCA_035710025.1 Chloroflexia bacterium | reverse complement strand
GGTCGCCCTTCCCGGCAAGGAGGCGACTATGACCAGCATCGAGGCGATGCAGCGCCACTTCATCCTGGTCATCCACGGCTTCCGCGCACCGGTGGGCGAGTACTACGCCTCTATCGAGTCGCCCAAGGGCGAGCTTGGCTGGTATATCGTGTCGACCGGCGAGAATCACGCGTACCGGGCCAGGAACCGCGCTCCGTCGTTCGTGAACCTGCAGACGCTCCCGCTGATGTGCGAGGGCGGCATGGTAGCCGACGTGATCGCCAACATCGGCTCGATCGACATCGTGCTGGGCGAAGTGGACAGGTAGGCCGCGGGCGCGGCGATGCGGGCACGGAGCGTGCTCAATCTCGCCGTGCGGCCCGGGCGGGGACACCACGGCAACGAACCACGTAGCATCGAGGAGACACGGATGGACGGCAACACCGGGAATACCGGCAGGGACGAGCTAATAGGGCAGGACCTGAGCGGGGTGCGCAGCGGCGACCTTGCTTCCTACGAGGAGCGAGCACCCGCGCAGCGCATGGAAGACGCTACCGCCATCTCGCCCACCCGCGAAATCCCACCCGCCGAGATCACCGCTATCACCAACCGCTACCGCCACGTCGATCCCATCGAGGCGATGATCCCGGTGCTGCAGGAGATACAGGTCAAGTTCGGCTACATCACCCAGCACGTGGCCGACCAGGTGTGCGCCGAGCTGGGCCTGCCCGAGGCCGAGGTGTACGGCGTGCTGACCTTCTACTCGTTCTTTCGCTATTCGCCGCGCGCCGGGCACGTCATCATGTCGTGCGAGGGTACCGGGTGCTACGTGCGCGGGGCGGCCAGGGTGCGCGAGGCCATCGAGAACCGCCTCAACGTCGGCCCCGGCGAGACCACGCCCGACGGGCATTGGACTTTCGAGCCGCAGTCGATCTGCCTGGGCGCGTGCGACCTCGGCCCGCTGGTGGACGTCGAAGGCAGGTTCTATTCGTTTGTCACGCCCGAGAAGATGAACGCCATTATCGACCAGTGGGAGAACGCGGGCGACGAAGAGCCTGTTGGCGATAACGTGACGGGCGGGCGCGGGCACCAGTACGAGGAGAACTACGGCTTCGGCCCCCCCGCCGACGAGTTGTACGAGGGCTATGAGATTTCGCGCTTCATGGATGGCGACAGGTCGGGAGCCGCCACGGCCACCCAGGCCCCACCCGAGGTAGAACAGCGCGTGCAGCAGACCCCGCCCACGCCCCAGACGGGCGGCGGCAACCGCACCACCGGCGGAGGCGTGGACGAAGCGCCGGGCAGCACGCGGGACCAGGGCTAACCACCAGGGCATGACGGGCCGGGCCGCACCCCGGCTGCACCACGCGAGAACGAGAGGACACTTATGGCTGAAGTAGCGCACTATTACCCGCTGGACGTCACCAGGCGAACGCAGGTCACGCGCGAGCAGTTCGAGGCACGGCAGGCAGCAGCCCGCAAGCGCTGGCAGGCCACCATGACCCATGCCGACGTGCCCGTGATAATCGTGCCGTGGGGCTCGTCCTCGGTGGCCCACGGGGCCGACACGACCTTCGAGGCGATTCGCGAGTGGCTCGAGGCGAACGGCGTGCGCGCCATCGTGCGCCGCGCGGGGCCCATGGGCACAGACTACCTGGAGCCTCAGGTGGACATCGTCATGCCGGGCCAGCCCCGCGTGTCCTATGCGCACATCACCGCCGACAAGGTGGACGACCTGCTGACCTCGGTGCTGCGCCGAAACGACCTGCGGCCCGACCTCGCGGTGTGTATCTACGGCACCGACGACTGGGACGGCGCGCAACTCGGCATCCGCGGTATCCCTCCGGCGAGAGAGCTCGACTTCTGGAAGCTGCAGCAGCGCGTCGTGTCGCGCAACCTGGGCTACATCGACCCCGAGTCGATAGACGACTACATCGCGCGAGGCGGGTACGAGGCGTTCAAGCGCGTGCTGTTCACCATGACCCCCGAAGAGGTCATCAAGATGGTGTCCGACTCGGGCCTGAGGGGCCGGGGCGGCGCGGGCTTCCCGGCGGGCACGAAGTGGGAGGGCGGGCGCAAGTCGCGTCGGACGCCCAAGTACGTGATCTGTAATGCCCACGAGGGCGAGCCGAACGTGTTCAAGGACCGCCGCCTGCTCGAAGGCGACCCGCACGAAGTGCTCGAGGGGATGATCATCCAGTGCTACGCGGTCGGCACGCCGTGGTCCTATATCTACGTGGGCGACGAGTACCCGCTGGCGATCCACCGCACCAAGGTGGCCGTGCAGCAGGCTTATGCCGCGGGCCTGCTCGGCGAGAACATCATGGGCTCAGGCTTCTCGTGCCACGTCGACGTGCAGATGGGCGGCGGCGCGTACATCTCGGGCGAGGCTTCGGCCCTCATGTTCGGCATCGAGGGCAAGCGCGCCATGCCGCGCACCAAGCCCCCGCGCTCGGTCGAGGCAGGCCTGTTCGCCTTGCCGACGGTGGTGAACAACGTCGAGACGATGGCCTGCGTGCCGCACATCGTGATCAACGGCGCGGAGTGGTTCTCGGGCATCGGCACCGAGAAGAGCAAGGGCACCAAGCTGTTCACCCTCATGGGCTCGATAGAGCAGACGGGCATGTACGAATTGCCCCTGGGCCGCACCATGCGCGAGCTTGTGTACGTTTGCGGCGGCGGCCCCCTTGAAGGGCGGCCGTTCAAGGCCATCCAGACAGGCGGCCCATCGGGCGGGTGTTTGGCCGAGGAGCACCTTGACCTCATCATGGACTTCGACTCGCTCGACAAGTACGGCGGCACGATGGGCTCGGGCGGCTACGTGGTGTACGACGACACCACCTGCATCGTGGACATGAGCCGCTACTTCGGGCGCTTCAACAGGTACCAGTCGTGCGGCAAGTGCGTGCCGTGCCGCGTGGGCACCAAGAACCTGCTGCACATGGTTGACCGGATCGCCCTGGGCGCGGGCAAGCCTGAGGACATCCCCATCATGACCAAGTGGAGCGACCACGTCGTGGAGATGTCGCTGTGTGGCCTGGGTCAGACCGCCCCGCTGCCGTTGCTCGGCGGCCTGCGCTACTTCCTCGCGGAGTTCGAGGAGCACATCAACCAGAAGCATTGCCGGGCGGGCAAATGCGACGTGCTGGTCAAGCGCGAGCAGGAGCGCCTGCAGCACACCCCCGCGTGGCTCGAAGAGACATATTTGCCCCCGCGAATTGGCGAGCGCTACCGCAGGCAGTTCGGCGCTATCCAGGGAGGCAGCCAGGGTACGGGAGCTGCCCCCGCGCAGCCGCCCGGCGCTCCGGTTCAGAGGTAGCGCTGCTTGGTCGGACGCAAAGTCGATGGTGTGGGTTCTCGGCAGCGATGGGCAACAGATATGGGAGGTACACTGTGGCGATACCCAAACAAGCAAGGAAGAATAAGAAACTAGACGCTGTATACGAGCATGGAGTGTTCCGGCTGCTTGATGCTGACGAAGTGTCCCTGCCAGAAGGCCAGCGTGTCCACTTGATCATAGAACCCGTAGAAACTCCGAGGAGTAGCCTGGAGCTTTTGATCCATCTTTATGATGGCCTACCGGAGGAAGATATAGATGAGATAGAGGAGATTATCTTGGATCGGAAGAACTACTTTGCCGGCAGACCGAGCACATGATTATCCCGAAGGCCTTGCTGGATACCGACACTATTTCGACCCTGACCAGAAAGCGCCGATACGAAAGGCACCCGAATATTATAGCAAGAGCTTCGGCATACGAAGCGACGTATGGAGGTTTCACAATCTCGATAATTACCAGGTACGAAGTGATGCGCGGCCTCAAAGCGAAAGGATCCGCCGCGCAAGTGTCAGGGTTTGAGCAGTTCTGTCAGTCAAATGAGGTCCTAGCTCTCACAGATGAAATAGTGGTTAGAGGTACTGATATTTACGCGGACTTGAAACGGCGGGGTGAGCTGATTGGAGACATTGATATTTTGATTGCGGCTACTGCGCTGGTACA
>DASTEB010000018.1:0-3801 GCA_035710025.1 Chloroflexia bacterium | reverse complement strand
TCCTTCGTTTCGGGGTCGGGGCGCATGAGGCACAGGTCGGTCACCACGAGGGTGGGGCCTTGCGTGCGGAGGCCGAGGCGCTGCCTGTGGCCGCCGCCGTCGCCGTGGCCGAAGGATGTAAGGAAGTCGAGGTGGTCGACGAAGGAGCGCCGCGTCTGGGGCATGACGATGTACACCTGCCTGCAGTGGGCCGCTATCTCGGGCGCGCCTCCGCCGCCGGGCAGGCGCACCTTCGGCTCTGCGTAGGGGCCGATCACGCTGGAGT
This sequence comes from Chloroflexia bacterium, assembly GCA_035710025.1. Lineage (GTDB taxonomy): Bacteria > Chloroflexota > Chloroflexia > QHBQ01 > JADMIH01 > JADMIH01. The sequence continues at coordinate 3,536 of DASTEB010000018.1, read as the reverse complement.
TGATGTTGGCGTGGCGGTCGATCTGCGCGCCGCCCAGGAACCCCACCGAGATGCGGCCTCCCTGCAGCCAGTAGGCGAACATCTCGGGGACCGACACGGTACACAGGGCAGTCTCGCACAGTTCGGGGTCGCCGATGGAGAGAGGGAGCACGTCGGGCTTTGTGCCGATGGTGCCCGACTCGTAGATCAGGGTGATACCGGGCGCGTGGGTCAGGCGGGCGAGGTTGCAGGCTAGCGAGGGCGCGCCGATGCCCACGAAGCACACGTCTTCGTTGGACAGGGCGCGCGCCGCGGCGACCGCCATCATTTCGGAGGTGCTATAGTCCATGGGCTTCCTCACTTGTTCCGCCATGCACGTTGGCCTCCATCCACGCGAGGAAGGTGTCGCGGTCGCGCGATATCTCATCCCACGCGGTGTAGAAGGCGTTGTCGCGCCCATAGTAGCCGTGGGCGTAGGAGGGGCGCGCACCGCCCGGCGCTTCGACTATCGCGCTCACCGTCCAGTGGGGCAGGATGGTGGCGTTCGGGCCGGGCGCGCGCAGGTCGTCCACCACCTCCTCGACCGTGACGATGGCGCGGGCCGCCGCTAGCACGACCTCTTTCTGCACGCCGATGATGCCCTCGATCAGCACGTTGCCCTCGCGGTCGGCGCGTTGGGCGTGTACGATGCCGAGGTCGGGGCGAAGGGCGGGCACCGCCGCCAACTGCTCGCCAGTGAAGGGGCAGGTGACGAAGCGGATGTTTGGGTTGGCCCCGGCGAGGTCGGTGCCCATGTAGGCGCGAAGGATGGCGCATGGTAGGCCCGCTGCCCCGGCGGAGTAGGCGGCGGCCATGGCCGCGTGGCTGTGCTCCTCGATCTCCAGCGGTTGGGGCCAGCCGCGCTCCACTGCGTCGCGCAGGCGGTGAAGCGATCCGACGCCCGGGTTGCCGCCCCAAGAGAAGATCAGTTTGCGCGCGCAGCCCATTCCGATCATCTGGTCGTAGATGAGGTCGGGGGTCATGCGGATGAGGGTGAGGTCGCGCTTGCGCTGACGGATGATCTCGTGCCCGGCGGCGAACGGGATCAGGTGGGTGAAGCCTTCGAGCGCGAGCGTATCGCCGTCGTGTACGTACTCGGCAATCGCGTCGGGGAGCGAGAGGAACTCAGGCATATTGGTGGTTTGCGCTAGATGTTGAAGAAAGCGGTCTCGTTCTGCCCCTGCAGTACGACGTTGAAGGTGTACATGGTGCGCCCGCCCGGCTCGACGCCCGCGTGCCGGGCGATGAGGGTGGCCCGGCGCTCGGGGGGCACGCGCTGGAGCACCGGGTCCTGCTCGTTGGATGGCTCGTCGGAAAAGTAGATGCGGGTGTAGAGGTGGTTGAGCAGCCCGCGTGCGAAGACCGCCACGCAGATGTGCGGGGCCTGCATCACGTCGTCATCGTAGGGCGCGCGGCCCGGCTTGATGGTGTCGAAGCGGAAGGTGCCGTCCGTGTCGGTGCCGCTGCGCCCCCAGCCCTTGAAGGTGGGGTCGAGCGCGGCATCACCGGCGTCTTCCGGGTGGTTGTAGCGCCCCGCGGCGTTGGCCTGCCATATCTCCACCAGGGCGTCCGGCAGGGGGGTGCCGTCGCCGTCGTACACATAGCCTACGATGCGGATGCGCGTGCCCTCGGTGTCGGGCGTGACGAGCACGTTGTGGGCGCGCATGTCGTCGCGCAGGAGGCAGTTGGCGAAGAAGGGGCCGACTGTTTGCGACGGTGTGACGCCCGATCCAGACTCAGGGGCGTACAGGGGGGCAGTGGTGCTCGGCGTGGGCGGGGGTGTGGCGGTCATGGCGCTAGGCTCCTCTCGGCGGCTCGAAGGGGGTTGCGTTCGGCCCGGCCAGCACGATGTCCCAGCTCCAGCCGAGCGCCCACTCGGGCTCTGTGATGTCGTGCCTGTAGGTGGCTATCAGGCGGCGGCGCGCAGCTTGGTCCGGCACCGAATTGAAGATGGGGTCGTAGGGGAAGAGGGTGTCGCCCTCGAAGTACATCTGCGTGACGAGCCTCGACGTCCACGAGCGCCCGAACAGGGAGAAGTGGATGTGGGCGGGCCGCCAGGCGTTCGGGTGGTTCTTCCACGGGTACGCGCCCGGCTTGACCGTGAGGAAGCGGTAGGCGCCGTTCTCGTCCGTGAGGCAGCGGCCGATGCCAAGGAAGTTGGGGTCGAGGGGGCCGGGCCACTGGTCGTTCTTGTGGATGTAGCGCCCCGCGGCGTTAGCCTGCCACACCTCGAGCAGGGTGTTGGGCACAGGCTGCCCGGCCTCGTCCAGCACTCGCCCCGTCACGATGATGCGCTGGCCGATGGCCTCGCCGCCCGTGCCCGCGTTGGTGGTGAGGTCGGCGTCCTCGGCGGTGACCGCGCTCATGATTGGCCCCGGCCCCGTTATCTCCGAGATCGTGAGCGGCACGTCGATCAGGGGCATGGTGGGCGCCCGCTTGACCGTGGAGCGGTAGGCGTCGTACAGGAAGGGGGGGAATATCTCCCTGTCCCCGCGCACGATCTCGCCGATGGTGGTTGCCATGACCATGTGTTTATTCCTCCGTTTCTTCGCCGCTGCTCCTGTCTGCGGTCGGAGCCAGCGTTTTCTTCGCGATGGCAAACGCGGTGTTGGCCGCGGGCACCCCTGCGTACACAGCTACGTGCAGCAGCGCCTCGGCTATCTCTTCGGGCGAGGCCCCGGTGTTGCGGCTCGCCCGGATGTGCAGCGCCAGCTCCTCGGTGCGGCCGAGCGCGGCGAGCATGCCGATGGTGATGAGGCTGCGCGTGCGGCGGTCGAGGCCGGGCCGCGCCCAGAGCGAGCCCCACGCCGTCTCGGTGATGAAGCGCTGGAAATCGGCGTCGAACGGGGTGGCGGCGGCCTCGGCGCGGCGCACGTGCTCGTCGCCCAGCACCTCTCTGCGGACGCGCATCCCCTTTTCGTAGCGTGACTCTTCCCCCATGCTCGCTCCTTTGCTGATGGCCTAGACGTGCTCCAGCCCGACGTAATTCTCCGCGAGCGACGTTGCTGCCGCCCGCGAGCTGCACACGTAGCGAAGCTGAGAGATCTGGAGGCGCTGCTGGTAGCCTCCATCGTCCTCCTCGAAGCGGTGCAGCATCGAGGTCATGTACCAGGAGAAGTGCTCGGCCCGCCACACGCGGCGCAGGCAGGTGTCCGAGTACCGCTCCAACTGCTCCGTGCTGCCGCTTTCGTACCAGGCGGAGAGCGCGTGGGCCAGCACGTGAACGTCGGCTACCGCAAGGTTCAGGCCCTTGGCCCCGGTGGGCGGCACGAGGTGGGCGGCGTCGCCCGCGAGGTAGAGCCGCCCGTACTGTATCGGCTCGTACACGTAACTGCGCATGGCGGTGATGCCTTTTTCGAGCACCGGACCTTCACGCAGGCTCCAGCCGGGGATTTCGAGGCGCAGGTGTAGCTCGTGCCAGATGCGCTCGTCGGGCCACTGCTCGATCTCGTCGGCCGGGGAGACCTGGATGTACAGGCGGCTCAGCTCGGGCGTGCGCATACTATGCAGGGCGAATC
>DASTEB010000017.1:0-4885 GCA_035710025.1 Chloroflexia bacterium | reverse complement strand
GGTCCGCCAGCCCAGGCCGGTGGCACGGATCTCGATCAGCGTGCCGACCGGGCCTGACTTCGGGCTGATCTCAAACGCCTGCGTGACCTCAGTGCCGCCCTGAGCGAGCACCGTGCGGTCGGCGAGCACCACTACTTCGTGTACGCCGCCGTAGTCCTCCAGTATCGTGAACGAGGCGTCCAATCGCCCGTCGGGTCCGACTACGGCCGTGCCGAGCGAGCGGCTCGTCTCGGTGAACTTCTTGCCCTTGAAGTGGTAGTAGTCTTCGATCACCCACGCGCCCTGCATCGTCTTCCAGATCAACTCCACTTCCTTGTTCGCGGGCAGGCCGCTCGCTGTCGCCCGCACCTCGGTGCCGACCGTCGGCTTCTTCGGACTGATGGTGAGGGTCTGGGTGATGTGGTCTTGAGCCTGCTGCGCGGGTGCGCTCGCCTCGTTCCGAACAGGGCCTTGCGCCTGGGTGGAGGAAACCGGCAGCAGGTTCTCCGACCCGCCGGCCGGTGCCACTCGTGTGAGGAGAACTCCCGTGCCGACCAGGACTGCCACCGCGAGCACGACGACAAGCCCTCGCACTACAAATGTGGGCCTCGTCGCTCTTGACGTCAGATCAATTCTCATCGGAGCCTCCTCGTGCGGAAGGCACAGGCTGCTGAATACGAATACGGACGGCCAGGGTGCTGCAGCCCCTGGCCTGCGATTCGCGATCAGTCGACGATGGTCAACTCGGACGGTTGGATCTGGAACGGCCTGAACTCGCCGGTACGTCCCTGGTCGTCCTTGCCGCTGACCGTGTACTTCACGACGCCCGTCGGCGCGTCTTCAGGCACTACCCACTTGGCGGTCCAGAAGCCCGGGCGCGGGTTGTCGCCGGTGCCCCTGTAGCGCATCGGTACGTCCACCGACTTTTCGCCGTAAGTGACGTGTACCACAAGCTCGGCGGTCTCGACGTACTCGCCGGTCAGCGGGTCGATGGCGGTCATCCTGAACCCGACACCCTCGCCCCGCGTGAAGCGGTTCTTGAGAATGCAGGTATCGGGTGCGCCGCGCTCGCCGAACTTGGTGAGGTCGCCGTACAGGATGAGCTTGTCGGCCATGGGCGGCGGGGCGGCGGTCGGCTCGGGCGTGGGCGGCTCGGGGACGGATGCGGCTTGCTGCGCGCCGCACCCGGCGACCGTGAGCACCATCACGAGAGCGGTTACAAGAGCCAGTAAATGCCTGGTACTCGGTCCTTTCATAAGTATGGCCCTCCTATTGGTAAACGCGTGGTCCACCTGTTCTCATTGTCGGGCAACTACGGCCGGCTCGGAATGGGCCTTGGGCGCGACCTGGCAGGAACCCTGGTCCCTGAAGATTCAGACCTTAGTCTATTGCTGCTTCCAGTGGGCGGTGATATACTCGGAGAATCAAGGGGGTGATGCGCGATGTTCACCTTCGCTCGCCTCAGCCTGGCACGCCAGTTCCTGCTGGCCAGCTTTCTCATTTTGCTGGTCGGTATGCTCCTGATCGGGACCTGGATCGGCTGGCAGATCGAGCGGGGAGTGTTGCAGCGTACCTCCGCGGTGACTGCTCTCTACGTGGACAGCCTCGTCGGCCACCACCTGCCGCCCATGGCGGAGACCGCGCAGCTTGATCCCGAGGAATGGGCTCCCCTCGACCTGATATTCGCCGATACACCCCTCGGCCGGCGCATCGTCACCTTCAAGCTGTGGGGGCCGGACGGCCGGCTTCTCTACAGCGCCGACAAGAGTCTCATTGGGCGCACCCCTCCTGTCCCGATCGAGGGAGCGTTGGCACGGGCGTTCGAGGGCGAGGTGCAGGCCGAGGTCGTCACCGCGGACCGGCAGATAACCATCGAGGACACCCTGCACGATGCCCAACCCCAGAGCGCGGCCCAGCAACCCGGTAGTCCGCGCCTGATCAGGAGCTTCGCGCCGGTACACTCGCATGGCGCCGACAGGATCGTCGCCGTGGCCGAGTTCCAGCAGACCACCGAGGACCTCGACCGCGCGGTGAGCGAGGGCCAGCAGCAGAGTTGGGCTGTGGTAGGTGTCGCCACGATAACCATGTACGCGCTGCTCGCGGGGCTGGTGGGCCGGGCCAGCGTGATCATCAGCAGGCAGCAGGCCGAGCGGCAGGACCAGGTAATGCAGCTTACGACCCTGCTCCAGCAGAACGCTCAGCTCAGCGACCGAGTACACCGTGCCGCCGCCCGCTCGACCTCCCTCAACGAGCAGTTCCTGCGCCGTCTCTCGTCCGACCTGCACGACGGCCCCTGCCAGGACCTCGGGCTGGCGCTTTTGCGCTTCGACGCCATGGCCGATAGCTGGGCCGCCCGCGACCGCCACCCGGCCCACGTCAGCGCGAAGCACCGGCAGGAAGCCGTGACCGACGGCCAGGACCTCCACACAGTTCAGCTTGCGATTCAATCGGCGCTGAACGAGCTGCGCACGATCTCGGCCGGGCTGTGGCTCCCCGAGCTGGAGCCGCTCGCACCGGTTGAGGTTGCCGAGCGGGCCGTTCGCGAGTACGAGAACAAGACCGGAGCGGACGTCGTCCGCTCCTTCGAGAGGCTGCCGCCCGAGATGCCCCTTCCCGTCAAGATCACCCTGTACCGGGTGCTGCAGGAAGCGCTGAGCAACGGCTTTCGGCACGCGCCGGGCTCTCGGCAGGAGGTGCGGCTCTCGGTGGACGACGGGCACCTGCGCGCCGAGATAGTCGATTCAGGTTCGGGCTTTGACCCGCAGGCGGTCGCGAACACGGTCTCGCGCAACGGCCACCTGGGCCTGGCAGGGATGCGCGAGCGTGTAGAGGTTCTGGGCGGGTCCTTTAGCGTGCAGACGACGCCGGGCCAGGGCACCGAGGTCCATGCGCGCTTGCCCCTGACCTTGCCGGAGGACGACTATGGCCGATGAGATCCGCGTGATGGTAGCCGACGATCACCCCCTGTTTCGCGGCGGCGTGATCAATTCCCTCCGCGATGCGCCGGGCATATCGGTCGTAGCCGAAGCCGAGAGCGGCGACGAGGCGCTGCAGTTGGCGCGCGAGGTGCTGCCCGACGTGCTCCTGCTCGATATCGCCATGCCCGGCAAGAGCGGCATCGCGACGGTGGCCGAGATGGCGTCGGCTTGCCCGGCAACCAGGGTAGTCATGCTGACCGTGTCCGAGCGCGAGGACGACCTGCTAACCGCGCTCAAGGCGGGAGCCAGCGGCTACGTGCTCAAGGGGGTCGCAGCCCGCGAGTTGGTCGACGTAGTACGCATGGTGGCGCGGGGCGAGGTCTACGTGTCGCCGCTGCTGGCCGGCCACCTGCTGCGCGAGCTGTCGCACCCAAGGCCGGGAGATACCGACCATCTGGCCGAGCTTACCGATCGCGAGCGCGAAATGTTGCGCCTTGTGACGGAAGGTCTGACCAACCGCGAGATCGGCGAGCGCCTGCACCTCGCCGAGAAGACTGTGAAGCACTACATGACCAACATACTGGGCAAGCTGCACGTCCGCAGTCGGGTAGAGGCGGCGCTGATAGCCGTGCGCGAGGGGGAGAAGTAGCGCTCAGCCGCATAGGCAGAAGTAGCGAATGGACTCGCCGCCTGAGACAGGAACCGGGATGCGGGGCCGGCCACGCTTCGTCTCAATCCACGCGCATTGGGCTACCAACTTGCGCACAGGTGTGGCAAAGCGACTCCAAGCCAGCCCATCACAAGAGACCCCAGGGTAACCGCAAGCAGGCTCAACAGCAGCACCGCAGCCCCAACCGTCAATATTCGGCTTGCGGAGTTTTCGCCCGGCGCTCTCACTTACTTTGTCCTCCAAACCTAACTGGTCGACCTTGTCGGCGCAGCGGCAGTGATGCTCTCGATGCCCCGAAACGCGCGCCCGGAAAGGCCCTCCCGGGCGCTAGTTGGTGACGACAATGTAGGAAGGGTTCACCATGCGCATCGGGCAGTTGATCTCGTACACGCCCGCCTGTGTAGGCGTGAAGTCCAGGGTGCTGGGCTGCCCCGCCTCGATGAAACCGCGCGCTCCAAGCGCGGTGATATCCACCACGCTGCGGCAGTCGCGGCCGCCGTTTGTGTTCGACAGGTTGAGCCGCACCGGCACGCCCTTCTTCACCTTGATGGCCGGTGGGTTGTAGGTGGACGTGCGCTCGTCGAGCACCAGGTCGGCCGTCTGCACGCCGTCGGCAGCCAGCTCCGCCGTTACCGCCTTGCCCTCAAGCTGCGCCTCGCTCGGTATCGCCCCCGGTGCATGGTAGATCGCCCCCGGCGGGTTCGAGTAGGGGTCGGGGGCCGCCTGGGCGCTGCTTCCGCCGCCCGCGGCCACGCTCACTCCGATCCAGAAGAAGAGCAAGGTCGCCGCCGCGCCAAGGGCCGTACCGATCACCATGCGCCGGGCGAAGCCGCTGTCTTGCTGGGTGTAGCGGCTGCCCGGCGCCTGCCGCCGGTCTCGGCCCTGAGACTCAGCCCGGTTCTTGCCGGCCGGAGCACCCTGTGTGGCGTGCTTGTTGTGCTTGCTGCGCTTGTTACCTTTGCTGCTTTTTTGCGTGCTCGTGCTGCTCAGGTTCTGCGCCGTTGCAGGCTGAACAGCACTGGCGGTCCTGGCCGGGGCCTGCGCTGCCGCCGTCTGTTTCGCAGGGGCTGCCTGGGCCGCCGCGAGCGCCCGCGGCTCCGGCGCCGGCGGCGACGCAGGGACCCTGGTCATCGCCCGAGGTCGGGCCGGCAGGGGAGTGGGCCGGGCCGCCGCGGCATTTGTCGCCCCGCCGGTTGCCTCGGAGGAAGCCACCTGCGAGGCCTCGGTTGCTTTCTTCTTCTTCGGAGGGCAGCAGTCGCCTCGCTCATCGCCGGCGTGCTTGCTCGATGCCGCTGCGGCCTGCCGGGCCGGGGGCGGG
>DASTEB010000016.1:0-10338 GCA_035710025.1 Chloroflexia bacterium | reverse complement strand
GCAAAGGACAGCGGGTGGGCGTGACATATGATACATGATAAATGATGCGTTATGCGTGAGCGTGTTCGTAGCGGGTAGTGCGGAAGGGGGCGACGTCATGCGTTGTCCGTTGTGCGTCATGCGTCGTCGGGCGTTGATGGGGGTGCTGTGGGACGGTAGAATGGACGGGCGAACAAAGGCGTTCCGGGATTTGAGTGCGTCGTACCGGTTGTCCTCAGTGGCAGGAGGTTAACGAGCAGACCATGCGAGACACGATCACGATACGAGGAGCGCGACTTCATAATCTGAAGAACATCACCCTGAGCATTCCCAAAAACAAGCTGGTCGTGCTGACCGGCCTGTCAGGCTCGGGCAAGTCGACCCTGGCGTTCGACACCCTGCACCAGGAGGCGATGCGCCAGTACTTCGAGTCGGTCGGCCTGGTGACCTACCAGCAGAAGCCGAGCGTCGAGCGAGTCGAGGGGCTGTCCCCTTCGATCAGCATAGACCAGCACCTGACCAACCGCAGCCCTCGCTCCACGGTGGGCACAGTGACCGAGGTATTCACCTTCCTGCGCATTCTGTTCGCCCGGATCGGCATGCAGCCCTGCCCCTCCTGCGGGCGCGACGTCCCACCCTCGCACAACGTCACGGGAGCCGAGATGTGGGACGAGGGGCCTGCCGGAGAGCCGGGCGAGGTCACCGAGAGCACCTACCCCTGCCCCCACTGCGGCGCGCCCGTGCCCGAGCTTGGCATGGCCCACTTCTCCTTCAACAAGGTCGAAGGGGCGTGCTCGAAGTGCACCGGCCTGGGCGTAGTGTACGCGCCCAACCTGTCCCTGTTGATCGACCCGGCGCGCAGCATCCCCGACGGCGGCGTCATCCCCTGGGACCCACGGGTAGTGGGGCGGTATCTTGACACGCTCAAAGCGGCCACCAGGCACTACGGCTTCGATTTCGACCCGGCCGCGCCCATAGGGCAGTTTACGCAGGTACAGCGCGATCTACTGTTGTACGGGGTCAACGGCCCTGAGTTCAGGCGCCACTACCCCGATGTCGAGCCGCCGCAGAACGTCTACCAGGGGCGGTTCGAGGGCATCGTGTCCAACCTGATGCGCCGCTACCAGGAGCACGAGCAGAACGTGGAGTACCGCGAGCGGCTGGAGAACATGATGGTGCCGCAGCCCTGCCCCGACTGCCGCGGCGATCGTCTGCGCCTCGAAAGCCGCCGGGTGACGATCGCCGGGGCGAGCATCATCGACGTGTCGAAGATCCCGTTCACCGAGCTGAAAACGTGGATACAGCGGCTGCCCGACATGGTGCCCGAGAGCGAATGGGACGTCATCCGGCCGATTGTCGAAGACCTGACCGAGCGAATCCGCCGCCTGGTGGACGTAGGCGCGGGCTACCTGACCATGGAGCGCGACTCCCCCACCCTGTCGGCGGGCGAATCGCAGCGGCTGCGGCTGGCCGCGCTGCTCGGCTCCGACCTTACGGGCATGATGTACGTGCTGGACGAGCCAACGGTCGGCCTGCATTCCCGCGATACGGGCCGCATGATCGACGTGCTGCGCAAGCTGCGCGACCTGGGCAACACCGTGCTGGTGGTCGAGCACGACCTGGACGTGATTAACGCGGCGGACCACGTAGTGGACGTCGGCCCCGGCGCGGGGCGGCACGGCGGGCACATCGTCGCCGTGGGGACGCCCGGCGAAATCGGGGCGGCCAAGGGGTCTATCACGGGCGACTACCTGGCGGGGCGGGTCGTGATGCCGGGTTCGCGGGGCCGTGCGGGCAACGGGAAGCGCCTGGTCATTCGCGGGGCGCGCGAGCACAACCTGAAGAACGTCACGGTGGGGATACCGCTGGGGACGCTCACGGCTGTTACGGGGGTGTCAGGCTCGGGCAAGTCGTCGCTGATGCTGGACATCCTCGACCGGGCGGCGCGGCAGCGCTTCAACGACGCCGCTGAAGTCCCCGGCGAGCATGACGCCATCGATGGGTGGGAGCAGCTCGACAAGATCATCTCGGTGGACCAGGCGGCTATCGGGCGCTCGTCGCGCTCCAACGCCGCGACCTACACCGACGCCTTCACGCCCATCCGGCAGGTGTTCGCCGACACGCCCGAGGCGCGCAGCAGCGGCCTGACGCCCGGACACTTCTCATTCAACGTGCCCGGCGGCCACTGCGACCGCTGCAAGGGCGCCGGTACGCTCATCGTGAATATGCACTTCCTGCCCGACGTGCAGGTGCGCTGCCCGGCCTGCGGTGGGCGGCGCTTCAAGCCGGAGGTGCTCGCCGTGCAGTACCGTGGGCACGACATCGCCGGGGTGCTCGACCTGACGATCGAGGAGGCGCTGTCGGTATTCGAGGACGTGCCGCCGGTGGCCGCGCGCCTCTCACTCATGTCCGAGGTGGGCCTGGGGTACCTGCAGCTTGGGCAGCCCGCCAACACGCTGTCGGGCGGCGAGGCGCAGCGCATCAAGCTGGCCAAGGAGCTTGCGCGCCGCACCACGGGCCGGACGCTCTACCTGCTGGACGAGCCGACCACCGGCCTGCACCCCGCCGACGTGGCCCGCCTGCTCGACCTGATGCAGCGTCTGGTGGACGGGGGCAACACGGTCGTGGTCATTGAGCACAACCTCGAGGTAATCCGGGCGGCCGATTGGATCGTGGACCTCGGCCCCGAGGGCGGCGAGGCGGGAGGCCAGGTCATTGCCGAGGGCACGCCGGAGACCATCGCCCACACACCCGGATCTTTCACAGGCCGCTACCTTGCGAGGACGCTTGAAGCGGCTCATACGTGATGCGTGATGCGTGGGCATTGCGTCGTGCGTCGTGCGTCATGGGGGCAGGCGGGCGTTGTTCCGGCTGGCAGTTGTGGTCTTTGGGAGAGGCAGCCGCGAAGCGGCGTAAGAACTTAGCCCCGGGCTTGCGCCCGGGGGAAAGTGCCATCCCAAACTCCAAGCCCCGAAGGGGCGACAGACGGTCGAGCGGCCGCTGCGCCCGGGGCATAGCGCGCATCTTGGGTGCTCCGGCACCCGTTGCGTACAAGTCTGGTTGCCCGGGCAACATGACATGCTCTCCCGGATATCCAGGCCAGGCAGACCTCTGTCGCCCCTTCGGGGCTTGGGGTTTGTTTAGGTGCCGGCTTACCCCGGGCTTGCGCCCAGGGCTAAGTTCTGTCGCCCGCTTCGCGGGCTTGAGACATTGCCCTTCCCGATCATGTGTCCGCATCAAGGCCGCCGTCCATGTCGTGGCCATCTCCCCTGCAGACCATAACAGGCGATCAGCACAACGCCCGCCTGCCCCCATGACGCATGACGCATGACGCAATGCGTTTGATGCCGTTGGCGCACTACCCGGCCGGTCATAGCTCACGCATCACGCATCACACCGCCCCCGCGTGCTTGCTATCTACATACCGGCCTGTTACACTGGGAGTCGTTCGAGATACCCCACGGTTGAGAGGATGGTAATTTGAGCGGGTTGGGCAATCTGAGGGGCAAGCTGATACTGGGCCTCGTGCTTGGTATTGTCGTCGTCGCGGCCCTGTCTATCTACGCCGACTTCAACAAGATGGTTGAAGTGCTCAGCAACTTCAACTGGTGGCTGCTCCCCGGTATCCTCGGCTTCACCCTGTTCAACTACGTCCTGCGCTTCTACAAGTGGGACGTTTACCTGCGCCTCATCGGGGCGACCGGGGTGCCCAAGGTCGACTCGGCGCTGATATTCACCAGCGGCTTCGCCATGGCCATGACACCCGGCAAGGTGGGCGAGGTGCTCAAGTCGTACCTGCTCAAGCAGGTGCGCGGCACGCCCATCGCCACCTCGGCCCCCGTCGTCATGGCCGAGCGCGTTACCGACGGCATCGCCATGCTGGTGCTCGCCTCGGTTGGCCTCATCCTGTTCGACTACGGTACGCCCATCCTTGTCGGGATCGCGGTGCTCGCGGTGATATTCCTGGTGATCGTGCAGAACCGTGCCCTTTTCAACCGGCTGTTGACCTGGGCCGAGCGCGTCCCCGCCATCTCGAAGACGGTACACCACTTCCACGCCTTCTACGACAGCTCCTACGAGTTGTTCCGCCTGCCCAACCTGCTGTTCGGCGTGGGCATCGGGGCGATATCGTGGTCGGGCGAGGTAATCTCGCTCGTGCTGGTGATGATGGGGCTGGGGATGGAGTTCTCCTGGATCCTGGTGATCATCTGCTCGTTCGTGCTGTCGGCATCCACCCTGATCGGCTCGGTCACGCTCCTGCCCGGCGGGCTGGGTACGGCCGACGCGAGCATCACAGGCATGCTGATGTTCCTCGTGCCCCGCTACACCAACTTCCCCATGGAGCAGAACGTCGCGGTGGCGGCGACCCTGCTGATCCGCTTCGCCACCCTGTGGTTCGGCGTCGGCCTCGGCCTGATCGCGCTGACCATCATGCAGCGCCGCATCGGGCGGATCGAGCTGGCCGATGCGGAAGAGGCCGCGGCCGCCAAAGACCCCGTGCCCGCCGAGAGGGCGTAAGCCGGACGTGACCCTGTGAGCACGCCCTCCATGTCCCGCGTAGTCTCCCTGCGTGAACTGGTTGCCATGCGCGCCAGGTGGCGCGAGGCCGGGCAGCGGCTCGTGCTGACTAACGGCACCTTCGACGTGCTCCACGTGGGGCACGTGCGCTACCTCGAGGCCGCCCGAGCGATGGGTGATATACTGGTGGTCGGGATCAACTCGGACGAGTCGGTGCGCGGGTATAAAGGCCCGGGCCGCCCCGTGGTGCCGCAGGACGAGCGCGCCGAGATCGTGGCCGCGCTGCGCTGCGTGGACTACGCGGTTGTGTTCGACGAGCCGACCGCCACGGCACTTGTCGAGGCGCTGCAGCCCGACGTGTACGTGAAGGGCGGGGACTACGACGGCTCAAAGCCGCTGCCCGAGGCCGAGGCCGTGCGCCGCTACGGGGGCGAGGTGCGCATCGTGCCGTACGTGGCGGACAAGAGCGCGACCGGGCTGATCCGGCGCATGAAGGCTGCGGACGAAGGCGAATAGCACCCGGGCAGCGGCCTGCCCACGCGCCAATCACCACGCATGCTGTCCAACACCGACATCACCATAAACGAGGGGCTGGCCGAGGCCGGCGAGCTTCAGGCCGAGGCCGCCGCGCTCTCCGGAGGCGGCGGGAAAGCGCCATCGCACGGGGGCCGTATCGCGAAGGCGGCGGTCGTGCTCATGGCGGGCACGATCCTGAGCCGCGTGGTGGGCGTGGGGCGCGAGAGCAGCATCGCCTACCTGTTCGGCGGCGGGGTGGAGGTTGGCGCGTTCACCATCGCCAACCACGTCGCCACCATCGTGTACGATCTGCTGATCGCGGGCACGGTGAGCGCGGCGCTGGTGCCCGTGCTCAGCGAGTACGCCCAACGCGAGGACCAGCGGGCCGAGTTCGGCAAGGTGCTCGGCACGGTGATGACCATAGCCGCGCTGTTCCTGGTAGGATCGGTGGCGGTGCTCGAGGTGTTCGCCGAGCCGCTCGCCAACTTTATGAGCGCGGGCTACCCCGACGAGGCGCGAGCCCTCGCGCTCGTGATGACGCAGTGGGTGCTGCCGGGCGTGTTCTTCATGGGGATGTCGGGGGTGGTGATGGCCTCGCTGTACGCTCTCAACCGCTTCGTGTATCCGGCATTTACCTCGGTGCTGTTCAACCTGGCGATCATCGCGTGCGCCTTCGCGCTGGCGGGCGTGCTTGGCGTGAAGGCGCTGGCGCTGGGTCTCGTCGTAGGCGCGATCGCCATGCTGGTGTTCCAGCTTCCGGGCCTCCGCGATGTGCCCATTCGCCCCGGCCTGGACATGGGCCACCCCGCCGTGCGCAAGATACTGCGCCTGTATGCCCCGGTGGGCCTGAGCGTGGTAGTAAGCTCGATCGCGCTGGTGATCGACCGCAACCTCGCCTCGCAGGTGGGGGAGGGGGCCATCGGGGCAATGCGCTACGCCACGACGCTGGTGCAGTTTGGGTTGGGCATGGTGGCCGCGGCGATCTCGTTGGCCGCGCTGCCCTCGCTGTCCCAGCACTTCTCCAACCGCAACGCCGCGGCATACAACCGCACGCTGGCGACAGGCCTGCGGTTGGTCACGGTGATGGTGCTGCCCGCGGCGGCAATGTTGCTGGCGCTGGCGGTGCCTCTGGTCAACCTGCTGTTCTTCCACGGGGCATTCACGCAGGCCGACGCCAACCTGACGGTGCTGGCGCTGATGCTCTACGTGATCGGCCTGCCGTTCAGCGCGATCGACCAGGTGCTGCTGTTCGCCTTCTACGCACGCAAGAACACGCTCACCCCCGCGCTGATCGGCGTGGCACAGTTCGGGGTGTACCTGACTATCGCGTTCGCCACCTACCGCACATGGGGCATGCCGGGGCTGGTGATCGCCAACTCCGCGCAGCTTGCCTTCCACGCGCTCGTCACCGCCTTTTTCCTGTGGCGGGCGATGCGCGCCGACGGGGGCCTGGGGGGTTACGGCATCGTGGCGACGGCGCTGAAGGCGTTGGGTGCCTCGGCCGCGCTGGGGCTGGCGAGCTACGCGACCTGGTGGGCGCTTTCGGGCGCGGTGCCGGGTGATGGGTTTGTTGGCGAGGTGGTGCTGCTGGGTGTGCCCGCGCTGGTGGGCGGCGCGGTGTATGCCGCGCTGGTGTGGAGCATGCGCTTGCCTGAGGTCGAGCTTGTGCTGGCGAATGTGCGGGCGCGGCTGGGGCGGGGGCGCTAGGCCGCGGCGGTATGGCGTTTGCTACGAACAAGCAGCGCCATAGGAAAGTGAGGTATGAGCATGACCCCGGAAGAGTTTCGCGCCGCAGGCTACCGGATGGTCGACTGGCTGGCGGACTACATGTCCAACGTCGACAAGTACCCGGTGCTATCTGATGTGCAGCCCGGCTGGGTGCGCAACCAATTGCCGGACACGGCACCCGAGCAGGGCGAGCCTCTGGCGGACATCGTGCGCGACCTCGATCGCATAATCATGCCGGGGATCACGCACTGGCAGTCGCCCAACTTCTTCGGCTACTTCCCGGCCAACACCTCCGGCCCATCCATCCTCGCGGAGATGGTGTCGGCGGGCCTGGGCGTGCAGGGCATGCTCTGGCTCACCGGCCCTGCGTGTACCGAACTCGAGACGCACATGCTCGACTGGGTGGTCGACCTGATGGGTTTGCCCGAGGGGTTTAGCTCGCGCGGCGCGGGCGGCGGCGTCATACAGGACAGTGCGTCGAGTGCCGTGGTATGCGCGCTGCTGGCGGCGCGGGAGCGTGCGACCGGGGGCGAGTCGAACCGGGAAGGCGTGCGAGCGCCGCTGACGGTGTACGCCACCGACCAGGCCCACAGCTCGGTGGACAAAGCGGTGCGCATCGCGGGCATCGGCTCGGATAACATCCGCCGCGTGGCCACCGAGGGCGAGCTGGCGATGTCGCCCGAGTCGCTGGACCGTCTGCTCGCCGAGGACCAGGCCGCGGGCCAGATCCCTTGCATGGTAGTCGCGACTATCGGCACGACCTCTACCGGCGCTGTAGATCCCATCCGGCAGATAGCCGAGGTGTGCGGCAAGCACGGGGTATGGCTGCACGTGGACGCGGCGATGGCGGGGAGCGCGGCCATATGCCCCGAGTTCCGGCACCTGCAGGACGGGCTGGAGGGAGCCGACAGCTACTGCTTCAACCCTCACAAGTGGCTACCGGTCAACTTCGACTGCGACTGCTTCTACGTTCGCGACCGCGCGGCACTGGTCAACGCGCTCAGCATCCTGCCCGAGTACCTGCGGAACACGGCCACCGAATCGGGCGCGGTGATAGACTACCGCGATTGGCAGATACCGCTGGGGCGGCGGTTCCGCTCACTCAAGCTGTGGTTCGTGCTGCGCAGTTACGGGACCGAAGCGCTGCGCGAGATGGTGCGCCGCCACGTTGACGCCGCCCGCTGGCTCGACGAGCAGGTGCGCAACTCCGACAACTTCGAGATTGCGGCCCCCACCGTGCTCCAGCTGGTGTGCTTCCGCCACGTGGCGGGGGACGAGGCGAGCGAGCAGATCATGCGCGCGGTCAACGAGTCGGGCAAGGCATTCCTCACGCACGCGAAGGTGAACGGGCAGTTCGTCCTGCGGCTGTCGGTGGGGCAGGTGCATACCGAATTGCGGCACGTGCAGGACGTGTGGGAGCAGTTGCAGGACGCGGCGCGCTCGGTATCGTAATTCACAGGGCACAAGACAAGGGAGCGAGCCACCCGGTGTGGGTAGACTCGCTCCCTTGCTGCGTAGGCCCGCTTTACCGGCCTGAACAGGCTTTATGGGAGGTACCGCTGGAAAGCGGGCAGGTGGTTGTTGAGAGAGGCCGAGCGCAGGTTGCGGTAGACCCTCAGTATGTCGGCGCGGTTGGTGGTCGTGGATAGCTCGGTGTACAGGACGCCGTCAGCCGTCTCGATGTTCACGCCGGCCTGGACGGCCTCGGTGAAGGTGGCGAAGTGGGGCAGCGTGCCGGGCCAGGGGTTGGCCGGGATGGGCACGTCGTAGCGGCGGAAGAGGGTCTTCAGCGCGTTGATGTGGGTCAGTTCCGACCTGCGGATGTTGGTGAACGGGCGCAGCGCGCCGAGGTCACGCACCGCCTGGTCGTAGGTGGACCACGCCAGGTACTCCTCGTTGAGCGCCCTCAGCAGGCCCACGACCTCGGCCTCGGTGAGGGGGCCGTCGTAGGTGGTCATGTCGAAGTCGCAGATGGAGCAGCCGGCGGCAGGCTGGTCGAGGGGAGCGGCGGGCGCTGCTGCGTGGGCGCTCGCCGGGGCGAAGGCCGCCGACCCGGCCACGAGCAGCGCGAGAGCGAATGCGATAAATGCCTTCATTGTCTATGTCTCCTTGTCAGTTCTCGTCACGGGACAGCGCCGAAACGCCGTGTTGTCCCTGTTTGAGTCCAGTCTAGCAGGGCGCTGTGCAGAACTGATGGAAAGGAGATGTAGGGTCTGTACGGGTTGGGGGCGGGGAGTGAATCGCCTCAATGGCGAGGCCACCCTTAGCCCCGACGGAGTTGCGCGGGACCTTGAGCCCGCCTTCGCGGGCCGGGACTTACGTGGGTGCCCATCCCAGGGCTTGCGCCCTGGGCTACTATATGCCGCCCGCCTACGCGGGCTTTGGGCCGGGCACTTCGTGCCGGCCATATTCGGGCGAGACTGTATCGGGCTTCGGGCACGGCATCGAAGTGAGACAGTCCGGCGCAGGCCGGACTTCGTAAATGTAGCCCGCAACTTTAGTTGCCGGGCGACAATTGGCCCCGGCCTACCCATCGTGCGACCCTACCTCACACACCCCCGAGCCGCCACCTTCCACACCGCCACCACCTCATCCCCCCGCGTGACTGCTACCTCGTCGAACAGGTTGCACACCACGCAGGCGTGGTTGGGGATGATGTCGATGCGGTCGCCGGTGCGTAGGCTCTCGCCGTCGTCGAGGCGCAGCCAGCCGTGCTCCTCGGACAGGCGCTCGACGGTGATGCCGGGGCGGCCGCGCACCACCCCGTAGCTGGTGGAGGTGTCGCCGCCGTAACCACCCCGGTCGGTGGTGAGAGCCTTCGAGCCGGCGTCGGCCACGGCGCGGTCAGGCGGGTGGCTGCTGACCACCGTCGCGACGACGGAGAGGGCGCAGCGGTCGAGCGGCACGGTGCCCAGGGCTGTCTGCATCACGTCGTAGAAGACGTAGTTGCCGGGACGCATCTCGGTGAGGCCCTCCACCTGCAGCGCGCCCGCCGCGCCCGGCGTCGAGCCGCTGCTGACGATGTCTATCGCGTGCCCCTCGCGCCGCAGGGCTTCCGCGGTGTCCACCAACCGGCCCACCTGCTCGCGGGCAAGCGCGGCGCGCTCGTCGGGTGTGGTCACGCTGTACACATTCCCTTCGTGCGTGCTCACGCCGCGCAGGCGCAGGCCCGGCAGCGACGCGATAACCCCGGCCATGCGCGGCGCTTCCTCCGGCGGCACACCAACGCGGTGGAAGCCCATGTCGATATCGAGCACCACGTCGAGGGGGCGCTCCTCGCCGCGCATGGCGTCGGACAGGCCGCGGGCGCCCTCCTCGCTCTCCACCAGCGTCATCAGGTTGGCGGTGCGGGCCAGTCGGCGCAGGCGCTCGAGTTTTGCCGCACCGACAATAGGGTAGCACACGAACAGGTCGCGCACCCCGTGCTCGGCCAGCACTTCGGCTTCTGACAGCTTGGCTGTGGTGATGCCGATGGCGCCGAGGTCAAGCTGCATTCGGGCGATCTCGACCGTCTTGTGCGTCTTGAAGTGGGGGCGCAGGGCGACGCCTCGGGCCGACGCCGCCTCGGCCATCTCGCGCAGGTTGCGCTTCAGCTTG
>DASTEB010000015.1:0-3578 GCA_035710025.1 Chloroflexia bacterium | reverse complement strand
GCCTCGCTCACCGGCCGATCCACCCGGCGCCGCGCGCGTCCTCCAGGAACCAGCGCTGCGCGAACATGAACATGATCACCACGGGCACGGTGATCAGCACCGACCCGGCCATGAGCAGCGGGAAATCGGTCGGCACAAGCTGTTGAAGGGCCTGCAGTCCGATCGGCAGGGTGTAGTTCTCCTGGTTGTTCAGGTAGAGCAGAGGGTCGATGAAGTTGCTCCAGTAGAGCACGAACGCCAGCACGCCCACCGCGACTACAGCGGGCTTGGACATCGGGATGGCGATGGACGCCCACACGCGAGGCGCGCTGGCTCCCTCAAGCCGCGCGGCCTCGTACAACTCGGATGGGATGCGGCTGAACGTCCAGTAGAACAGCAGCACGTAGAAGGGGCTGCTGCCCATGAACGCCGGAAGAATGACGGCCCACAGGCTGTCGATCACCCCGATCCACTTGTAGATCACGAAGCGCGTGAGCCACAGCGCGGTGACGGGCACCATCAGCGTGGCTATCGAGATGACCATGAGCCAGGCGCGCGGCGCGGGGGCAATCTGCGCCATGGCGAAGCCCGCCATGCTGGCCGTGATGATTGTCGCGGGCACGGCCACGGCCACCACCTTGAGCGAGTTGACCAGGTACAGGCCGAAGGGGATGAGCGAGCCGTCGAGCACCTTCACGTAGTTGTCGAAGGTGATGGGGTTGGGGATCCACTCGAGCTGGCTGGGCGGCGGAAGGCCGACCTGCCGCAGGGCCGAAGCGATCATCCAGAAGCCGGGCAGGGTGAACAGCGCGATCACGAGGAGCACCAGCAGGCGGTGTGTGTTGGTCGACATGTCGCGCAGCCAGTGGGTGAAGCCCTCGTCCACGTCGGCCTGGGTGACGGGCCGCGCGCGCACGTCAAGCTCGGCGATCTCGGGGAGGTCGAGGCGGCTAATCACTGACCGAGCTCCTCCACCGCCGCGCCACGACGAACTGCAGCACGATCACCAGCACCGTGACGAGATAGAGCACCCACACCATCGCCGCGGCGTAGCCGAAGCGCTGGTGCTCGGCGGCGGTCTCCCAGATGTACACCGGCAGGAAGCGCGTGGCGTGGTACGGCCCGGCGTGGGTGGTGACGAGCGCGGGCACGAAGGTGGTCTGGAACGACATCACCGTGTCGCGGAACAGGAGCAGCAGCAGCGTGGGAGCCAGCAGCGGCAGGGTGATGCGCGAGAAGCGCTGCCAGCCGCTCGCCCCGTCCACTGCGGCGGCCTCGCTCAGGTGGCCGGGGATGTCCTTGAAGGCGGCGAGCATGAGCACGAAGCCCTCGCCGATGGGCCACAGCATCATGATGACGATGGCGAAGCGGGCCTGGTCGGGCCACAGCAGCCACGCGCCCGGCCAGATGCCGAATGCTTGCAGCAGCCAGTTGAGCGGGCCGTACAGCGGATTGAATATGTAGAGCCACAGGAGGGCATAAGCTACGTCGGGCACGATGGTCGGCAGGTACGCAGCGACGCGGCCGACGCGGTTCATGCTGCCCTTCTGGTGGAGCAGGAACGCGAGCAGCAGCGCGCCGAGCACCCGCAGCGGTACGGCCAGCGCGATGAAGAAGAGCGACACACCTAGCCCGTTCCAGAAGAGGCGGTCGGAGAACATCTCGGCGAAGTTGTCCAGCCCGGCCCAGCGCGGGGCGGTGAGCGCGTCGTAGTCGGTGAAGGCGAAGGGGATGGAGAGCGCGGCAGGCAGGATCACAAGCCCCAGCAGGCCCACAAGATAGGGCAGCAGCATCAGCCAGAGCTGCCGCTTGTATCCCAGCCCGCCCTCACGCACGCGCTCCAGCAGCGACCGCGCCTCGCGGACCTCGGGCCGTGGCGCGCGCCGCTCTTCGGCTGCCACGCTCACAGGCAGCCTCCGACGGGCGGTCTACTATGGGGGTACGCGCCTCCTAAGGGCGCGCTCTGCAGGCATGAGGACAAAAGCAATGCCTTCGTGCAACGGGCGTCTGGACGCTTCATTCCGCGGTAAACCAGTATACCCGCCCCCTTTGGCCCCCGTCAAACGTTTGGGATTGAGCACAAAGGCGCAAAGACGCAAAGGTTCTTGTGATCCGCAGAGACGCAGAGAGCGCAGAGATTACGCAGAGGTTACGCAGAGTAATGGCTGGGGGGCTGCCACTAAAGTTAGCCGGGTTGCCAAACTCCAATGAAATCTCTGCGTTCCTCCGTTCCCTCTGCGTCTCTGCGTTTCAACAATAAAACCTTGGCGCCTTTGCGTCTTTGCGATTCATCTAAATGCGCGCGAGGGTCGTTCTTGCCGGGGGTGGGGCAATCTGTTATGCTGGTGCCAACGCCTCGCGGCAGTGCCGCCTGGGAGGGCCCATCTATGAGCCGTGTTGCCAGCCTGTACGATTTGCAGATGATAGATTCGGGCCTCGACAGCCGAGTGGCGCGTATGCGCCAGATCGACGAGCAGATGGCCGAAAGCCCCGAGCTTGTGGCGGCTCGCTCTGCCCTCGAAGAGGTATCCGCCGCCCTCACCGCCGAACAGGCCAGGCTGCGGCAGCTTTCGCACGACGGCGACGAGACTTCCACCCGCCTGCGCACCCTCGAAAAGAAGATGTACGACGGGTCGGTGAAGAACCCCAAGGAACTGGGACAGATGCAGGAGGAGGTCGAGCACCTGCGCGTGAGGTCGAAGTCGCTTGAGGAGCGCACGCTCGACGCGATGCTGGCGGTCGAGGCGGCCGAGACCGAGCAAGCCAAAGCCCAGGAAGCGCTCGACGCGATATCCCGCGAGCAGGAGCAGTACCACGCCGGCTTGCTCGAGGAGAAGGACAAGCTGCTGAGCCAGGCCAAGGTGCTGCAAGTGAAGCGGCAGCGCGCCATCACTGAGCTTCCGTGGGCCGACCTGCAGGTCTACGAACGGTTGCGCCGGTCCAAGGCCGGAGTGGCGATTGCGGCGGTGCGAGGCGGGCTGTGCGAGGGCTGCCATGTAGCTGTGCCCGCGACCGTCATGCGCCAGGCTCGCTCCGGGACCGAGTTGACCACGTGCCCCACTTGCGGGCGCATCCTCTATCCGCTCGGCGAGGCGAAGTATACCGCCTTCGACCACGACCTGGACAACATCGACAGGTGACCCAGGCGCGCCGAGCACTCCCTCAGATCCCTCGATGAGAAACCCAGCCCTCGCAGCAGCCGTATCGGCAGGTAAGGTGTCGGCTCTCGCCACGCGCCTGCTCGGCCGGGGCGGCGGCACCGCTCTGCCCGGCCTGGTGGCGCAGACCGTCTACCCGGGCGGGCTGCGCGCCATCACGCGCCAGCTTCCGGCAGGCTCGATCATGGTCAGCGGCACCAACGGCAAGACCACCACGGCGCGCATGCTCGGCTCGATACTCGAAGCCGCCGGGATAGAGCCGCTGCACAACAGGTCGGGATCCAACCTTGAGCGGGGGTTGGTGTCGGCGCTAGTGGCGGCGGTGGGGCCTGCTGGCGGCCTGCGGGGAGAGTACCGCGCCGGGCTGTTCGAGGTGGACGAAGCGGCGGTGCCGGGCGTGCTGCCCTCGGTGCAGCCGCGCGTGCTGCTGCTGAACAACCT
>DASTEB010000014.1:0-16827 GCA_035710025.1 Chloroflexia bacterium | reverse complement strand
ACCTCTTCCGCGGGGCCGAGTTCAA
The DNA here is from genome assembly GCA_035710025.1 of Chloroflexia bacterium. GTDB lineage: Bacteria > Chloroflexota > Chloroflexia > QHBQ01 > JADMIH01 > JADMIH01. The sequence continues at coordinate 16,802 of DASTEB010000014.1, read as the reverse complement.
CGTACGCGCCCGCTTGATCCACATGGAGCAGCTAAACGATGGGGGCACCCTGCACCTGCGGTACGCGGTGAAGTAGGCGCGCAGGCGTGGCGAAAGCGGGCCGAATTTGGTATAATTAGCACGCTAAAGCGCGGGCCTGTGGCGCAGCGGTAGCGCAGGCGACTCATAATCGCTTGGTCGTAGGTTCGAATCCTACCGGGCCCACCAACCGAATAGCGCACACGAAAGAGGCCGGGATATTCGTCCCGGCCTCTTTGCGTTCGCGTTTCTATGTTACACGGTGTAACGTAGTCTACTTCGGATCAACCGCGCCTGCCCCGGTCGGGCCGCATTCGGGGAAGAAGGTGTTGGACACGATCTTGGACGTCTGGCCCCGCGTGAGCGGGTTATTGGGGCGGAAGTAGGGGCGGCTCTCGCTGTCGCACGGCTCATTCGGGCCGCCGCACGGGTAGCCCGCCATGACGCCGGGGCGGTTGGTGAGCAGACGCTCCACGAACAGCCAGAAGGTATGGCCGGGGGGCACGTCGGTGAAGCCGTACTGCGTGGGCGGGATCGCGTTAGAGAAGCCCGCCGCGTTCGATACGATCTTGGTCAGCTGGCCTCGCGTCGCCCCCGCGAACGGGCGGAAGTAGGGCCGGTTGAGCGGGCTGCACGGCTCGTTCGGGTCGATGCCGCACTGGTAGCCGCCCATCACCTCACGCGCCGCCAGCCTCTCCACAAACTCGTAGAAGGTGCTGCCCGGCGCTACGTCCTCGAACGTCTGGCCCGATACCGGTTCCCCGAAGCCCGCGCTGTTCGACACGATCTTGGCTAGCTGACCCCTCGTCACGTAGTTGTTCGGGCGGAACGTGCCGTCGGCGTAGCCCGACAGGATTTCGCGGCAAGCCAGGCACTTCACGAACGGGTAGAAGGTGTGCTCGGGCGGCACGTCGGTGAACTCGATGAAGCATGTTTCGGGGCCGGGGCAGTTGGTCACCGACAGCCGGTAGGCGCCGCAACCCGCGTTCGGCTCCACCTCGCTCACCACGACCGCGAATGTCGCCCCGGCGGGCACGCTGAACGAGTAGGAGCCGCGCGGGTTGGGGCTCGCGCCGACGTCGGCCAGGTAGTTCTGGCAGATGCTGCCCGGTACGAAGCTGCCCAGGTAGGCCGCGCTGAACAGGTATTGCGTGTCAACGCACGCGCCCGCGTCGATAGACACGGTGAAGCAGGCCGCCGTGCTGTTCGTGTTGGTAAGGGTGTACGCGTCGTAATGGCGCGGGAGAGAGTCGAATACGGATGGGCAGGGCTTGGCGCCGCCGCACGCGCTCACCGTGCCGTCGCGGTTGAGCCTCCCGGTCTGCGTCGGATCCGATGCCGTTATGGAGCCGTTGACGATGCCCGGGCTGATGCACACGGTCGGCGCCGGGGTGAGGGTCGGCGTGCTCGTCGCCTGCCCGGTAGGCGTGCGGGTGGGGGTCAGAGCCGGGCCTGGGGTTGAAGTGGGCGTGCTCGTCTCGATCGGCGCGGGCGTGCGAGTAGGCGTACTGGTCGCGGCGGTCGTTGGCGCGGTGGTTGGGGTGCGGGTGGGCGTACGAGTAGCGCTGGGCTGCACGATGCCTGTGGGTGTGTTGGTTGCGGTCGAAGGCAGCCCGGTCGGGGTGGCGCTCGGCGGCACCGCGGAGGTATTCGTGGCCGTGGGGGTGACCGTCCCGGTACGGGTCTGCGTCGGCGTGGTTGTGATAGTCCGCGTGGTGGTCTGCGTGGGTGTCCGCGTGACGGTAGGCGTCTGAGTGATGGTAGGCGTCCAGGTGGGCGTGCCGGTCTGCGTCGGCGTGGCGGTCCACGACGGCGTGAGGGTGATCGTGGGGGTAATTGTGTTGGTGGGCGTGGGCGTGATGGTGCGGGTATTGGTCGGGGTGCGCGTATTGGTGGGCGTGCGGGTGAGGGTTGGTGAGCGTGATGGGGGATTCTGTAGCTGCCATCCCCACGGCAGGTCCACCAGGCTCAGGCGTCCGGGGCCCATGTGGAGCGACCCTGCATCACGGCCTGCGCTCGCGCTGCCCGCGATCAGCACGCTCGCGGCGACCAGCGCCACAAGCATGCCCACGACGCCTGTAAGCCCGCGGCCGCGGGTTTTCTCCGTACCTCTCTTCGTCGGCATGTCAGCTCCCTCTGCTCTCCAGGCTCCGTCTGCTGGTTCACTTTGTCCGGTGTGCTACGGCATCAGGTTCGGGCTGCCGCCCTCGGCGGGCGGCGTCGGGGTATCGGTCGGGTCAACGATCGGCCTCGGTGTACTCGTAGGGTCCACCGGCGGCCTGGGCGTATTCGTTGGCGGCGGCTGGGTGGGCACCGGCGTATCGGTAGGAGGCGGAGGCTCCGGCGTGTTGGTGGGAGGCACGGGCGTAGGCTGCGGCACCGGCGTATCGGGCGGCGGCGGTGGAGGCTCAGGCGTGCTCGTAGGCGGTGGGGGCGGCGCCGGGGTGTTGGTGGGCAGGGATGCGGTGGGCGGCACGACGGCAGTCGGCGCGCCGGTGGGAGGAACGGGAGTATCGGGCGGCGGCACGGGCGTGTCCGGGGGAGCCGGGACTGCTGTAGCAACCGCGGCGCTCGTGGCCGTGGGCGGCGCGGGGCGCCGGGTGGCAGTGGCCCTGGGGGCGCGGCGTACCGTCGCCGTGGGAGGTACTCGTCGAGGCGGCGCGGTCGTGGGCGGCGCGGGAGTATCGGGCGGCGGCGGGGCGGCCTCGACCGGCGGCTCTGTGGGCGGCGGCTCGCGCGTAGGCTCGGGGATGGATGTCGGGGTGTCTGGCGGCGGCGGTGTGAAGGTGGGCGGCTCGGTGGTCAGCGGCGTCATCGTGGGCAAAGGCAGGACCTCGGCGGGGCCCGCCATACCGAGCGCCTCCGATATGAGGGTCGGGGTACTCACCGGCTGAGCCGCGACCGTCGTGGCCGTCGGCGAGTTGGTGCGCGCTTCGCGTTCTGCCTGGAACAGAGTAGGATTCGTCAGCACGAGCACCAACATGCCCAGTACGGCGACCAGGCCCAGCACCGCGAAATCACGTTTACGGGCTTTGGATTGCTCGTCCTCTCCGGGCAGCGCGACGATGGGAGGCAGCTTTGCTCCGACAGGCTCTGCCGGCGCGGGTTCTTTTCGGGTGGTTGGGGCCGGTTCGGGCGGCGGCGGACCGGTGTGCCGGGCGGCGGGCGGCGGTTCGGCGTCGGGTACGGCCCCCGGCATGGGGTCGTCCATCCAGCCGGACTCGACAGAGGGTGCCTCGGGAGAGGCTGTCTCGGGAGAGGGTGCCTCGGGCGGCGTGTTGGTCAGCCAGGAGGGGTTGCCGGGGAAGTCGCTGTTCCACGGGGCGATGGGCCACCCGGGCACACCTACGGCGAGGTGTACCACGTCGCTCTTCATCCTGCTCGCCTCGACCCGCACGAACCCGCTGCCCTCCCACACGAAGAACGCCCCTTCCTCGGTCGTGGGGTCAACCAGCAGGAGCACGCCGTCGGCGTCGAGCGCCGCTTCAGCGGACGCCAGCTGAACCCGTGGCGGATCGGTGCGCAGGGCCGCGTCGGTGTAGAACCAGCCGACGACGCGGCGCTGTGCGGCGGGGCCGGGCGGGTAGAGCGTTTCTACGTAGCGCCAGGATACCGGGTCGGGGGCATAGCGCTCGCCGTCGTACACCGTCGACAGGGTGACGGCGCTGCGCACCTCGACCACGCGGGGACCATCCAGCACGTCGCGCACCGACCCGATGAGCGCACCTACAGAGATGCCGGGTGTGCTCTCGCGTCCGGCTCGGATGACCTCGAACCAGGCGTCGGGGTGTATGGCTATTCGCGGGGTAGCCAGGAGCTTGCCTTTCTAAGGCCGGAGGCCGGCGGCAGTCATTTCGTTGGTACCGGGGTGTATGGGTTGAGAAAGATGGTGAGAGAAGGGAGGGTAGGTAGTAAGGTGGGGCAATTATACCGGGTAGAAACGCCCATGAGCAAGAGCCATTGCGGCCATTCGCCTGTGTGCCTGCTGCCGGATATCTTCCGGTGGTGGGTTACGCCGTTGCCCCCGCACCGGGGCCTGCGGCGCGCCCCCGGGCGCGGGCCCTTTCGACGGGTACTGCCGGCCTCGTACTATCCCGGGGCGAGTTGACGCGCAGACCTGTTGCATAGCGGCAATGTCGACTATAATAGAGCGGGCGAGATGAGGCGCCTGTCGGCATCAGAGAGTGAGGGCACATGCCTGATGCGAATCGCAAGGCCCTGTGGGCCGAGAGCGAGTGCCGTCCCTGGCACGACGCTCTCGATAGCTACCCGCGTGTGATCGAGGAGCACGGCAGCGAGAAGCTGGCGAACCTCGACCGGTGGTTTAGCGAGGACTTGCCCGCGGCTATTAAGAGCCGCGAAGTCCCCCGCATCCACCTGGACGAATTACAGGGTATCGCTGCGTGGAAGATGTCGCGCGGCGTGTGGCGCGAGCGCAACCGCGTACTGATCGCGACCAACAGCCCCGAAAGCGTCGAAAAGGCCAGCAGCCAGGCCTTCGCAGCAGTGCCCGACCCCCGCACCCCCATCAAAGTCCTGTCGGCGCTGGCGGGCGTCGGTCCCGCAACCGCATCGGCCGCCCTGGCGGCATATGCCCCCGAGGTCTACCCCTTTTTCGACGAGGTAGTCGCCGGGCAGATGCCGGGGCTTGGGCCTGTGGCCTTTACTGCCAAATACTACGCCGCCTATTCGGACGCGCTGCGCGAGCGCGCAGCACAACTCAGCCGGGAATGCCCGCACTCACCCTGGACCCCGCACGACGCGGCCCAGGCGCTGTGGGCGTGGGCCGGAGGCAAAGCGGCTCAGAACCAGGGCTAGGGTGTACCTTGCCCTAACGGCACACCGGTACACCCGGTACACCCGGCACGCTACGTGCTGACTGAGCCACTCACAATATAATAGCGCCGGGCCGTGTGGCATTGGGTCGTTTTGGCGCCCGTAAACCGCTTCGCGAGGAGGTGAATGTTATCTGACGCACAAGAACCTGCCAGGAAAGCATGACCTTACTATCACTTCAATGGAGGAAAGAAATGTCTAAGAAACGGTTTAGCCTGTTGGCCACGCTGCTCGTGTCCGCCTCGATGGTACTGGCGGCGTGCGGCACGCAGGCAACTCCCGTCCCTGCGACCCCCACCACCGGCGCGGCGGCCGCAGAGCCGACGGCCACTACGGCTGCCGCAGCTGAGCCTACCGCTACCACGGCTGCCGCCGCCGACGCGACGGCCACCACCGGCGGCGCGGCCGGCGACCAGCCCTATGCAGGCACCACGGTCACCATTTTCGGTGTCGCCGCCGACGAGCAGGCCCGCCTGTTCCAGGCCGAGTTTGACGCTTTTACCGAGCGGACCGGCATCAAGGTGGCCTACGAGGGCAATAAGGACTTCGAGACCCTGGTCGTCGTGCGCGTCGAGGGCAACAACGCGCCCGACATCGCCCAGTTCGCTCAGCCCGGCCTGCTGGCCCGCTTCGTGACCCAGGGCGACGTGGTCGACCTGAACAGCTTCATGGGCGACGAGCTGACCAACAACTTCTCGCAGACCTTCCTGGATCTCGCAACGATCGACGGCAAGATGGCCGGCATCTGGCACAACAACGACGTCAAGAGCCTGGTGTGGTATCCCAAGAAGGCCTTTGATGAGAAGGGCTACAAGATCCCTACCACCTGGGACGAGATGATCGCCCTGTCTGACCAGATCGTGGCCGACGGCAGCACCCCCTGGTGCATCGGTATCGAGTCGGCCGGCGCGACCGGCTGGGTCGGCACCGACTGGGTGGAAGACGTAATGCTTCGCACCACCACCGCCGAGAACTACGACGCGTGGACCCGCGGCGAGCTTAAGTTCAACTCGCCCGAGGTGAAGGCGGCGTTCGAGAAGGTTGGCGAGATCTGGTTCAAGGACGGGTACGTGTACGGCGGTACCGACACTATCCTGACCACCCCCTTCGGCGACTCGCCTACCCCCATGTTCGACAACCCGCCCAAGTGCTGGCTGCACAGGCAGGCCAGCTTCATCACCAACTTCTTCCCCGAAACCGCCAAGGTCGGCGAGGATATCGATTACTTCTATCTGCCGCCCATCACCGGCGGTGAGGAGCGCCCCGTGCTCGGCTCCGGCTCGATCTCGGCCATGTTCAACGACAGGCCCGAGGTGCGCGAGGTCATGAAGTTCCTGGCCACCGGCGAGTCGATGAAGGTAGAGGCTGAGGCAGGCGTCGCGGTAGCCCCGCACAAGGACGCCGATCCCAGCTGGTATCCCACCGACGCTGCCCGCGGCTTCTCCGAAATCCTGCAGAACGCGACAGTGTTCCGCTTCGACGGCTCGGACCTCATGCCGGGCGCGGTCGGCGCAGGCTCGTTCTGGACCGGCATCGTCGACTGGGTCGGTGGCGCCGATCTGGACACGGTGCTCACCACGATAGACGAAAGCTGGCCCAGCCAGTAAGTAATCCCGTGCTCGCCGCCGGGCCGTAAGACCACGGCGGCGAGCAATCGTTAACATCAGACCGGGCCATGTGGGGAGACCTTGCCGGTGCGAGTACCCACGCGCCCCGCAATCCGCAGGGGCGGGCAGTATATCTGGCCGCCCCTGTAAACACACCCATCTTCAGACAAAGAGGCCGGTAGCCCGCGGGGGAGGGCCCAACGGGAGGAGCGCCGGTCGCATGGTCTATCACATGTTGTGACGCTTGACTCGTAAAGGAGAGCGCGTATGGAAACCACTGGAACAATCGAGCCACAAGCGCAACGCGGCAGGCCGGGCGGCGGGCCGAACCTACTGGCATGGATAGGCCGGGTGGCGGTCTCCCTGCTCGTGCCCCTCGTGACATTCTTTGTGCTGTGGCAGGGCTTCCTTTTCCTCAGGGACAGCAACGCGGACAAGTGGGTGATAGCCCTCGTGGCGATCCTGTGGGGTGTCGGCGGTGTGGCCGTCCTGTACGTCGTGTCCAACTGGTTCGTCGAGCGTATGTCGGACAGCTGGCGGGCGCGCCTGCAGCCGTTCGTGTTCGTAGGCCCGGTGCTGGTCATGCTGGCGGCTTTCCTCGCCATCCCTACCGTGCTGACCTTCTATCAGAGCTTCTTCGACCGCACCTCGGACACCTTCGTAGGACTTAGCAATTACGTCTACGCTTTCACCGCGCCCGCCATGCTCGAGTCGTTCCGCAACAACGTGTTGTGGATGATCGTGGGCACGGGTGGGTCGGTGGTGTTTGGCCTGCTGATCGCGGTGCTGGCCGACCGCTCGCGCATGGAGAACGTCGCCAAGTCGCTCATCTTCCTCCCGATGGCTATCTCGTTCGTAGGTGCGGGCATCATCTGGCGCTTCATCTACTTCTACAAGCCGCGGGGCGAAGAGCAGATCGGCCTGCTCAACGCAATCGTCGACGCCCTCGGCGGCGACCCGGTGGCCTGGATCACCCTGCGGCCCTGGAACAACATCTTCCTGATCATCATCATGATCTGGCTGCAGACCGGGTTTGCCATGGTGCTGTTCTCGGCGGCCCTCAAGGGTGTGCCGGGTGAGTTGCTCGAGGCCTCTCGCATTGACGGGGCGAACGATTTCCAGGTGTTCTTCCGGATCATCATCCCGACGATCCTGGGCACCATTGTCACAGTTTCGACGACTATAGTCATCGCCTCGCTGAAGATATTCGATATCGTGTTCGTCATGACGAACGGCAACTACGGCACCGAAGTGATGGCGAGCCAGCAGTACAAGCAGATGTTCAAGTTCTTCGACTTCGGCCGGGGCTCGGCCGTGGCCATCATACTGCTGCTGGCTGTTATTCCGGTGATGATCTACAACTTGCGGCAGTTCCGCGAAAGGAGGGCATTCTAATGGCATGGGGCCAACGTAAAATCCTGAGCCAGATCGGCATCAACGGCGTACTTCTGCTGCTGGTCATCATCTGGACTATACCCACTATCGGCCTGCTCGTGTCCTCCTTTCGGCCTCGCGACGAGGTAAGCTCCACCGGGTGGTGGGCTACCAACCCGGCCAGTTTCACACTGGCTAATTATGAGCAGGTGTTGCTGGGCAAGGAGTTCCCCAACCCCACGATGCCCGGCGGCGTCGAGCGCGGCGACGATCTCGGTACGGCTTTCCTCAACAGCCTCACAGTAACCGTCCCCGCAACCCTCATTCCCATCCTCATCGCGGCGTTCGCGGCCTACGCGTTTGCGTGGATGACCTTCCCAGGGCGCAAGTTCTTCTTCACGGTGGTGGTGGCGCTGCTGGTGGTGCCGCTGCAGATCGCGCTGATACCGCTGCTGCAAGCGTATACCAACCTGGAATTGAACGGCACCTTCCTCTCGATCTGGCTGGCTCACGCCGGGTTTGGTCTGCCGCTCGCTACGTACCTGCTGTTCAATTACATCAGCCAGCTGCCCCGCGACCTGCTCGAGTCGGCCTTCATAGACGGTGCATCGCACTTCACGCTGTTCACGCGAATGATCCTGCCCCTGTCGATGCCCGCGCTGGCCTCGTTCGCCATCTTCCAGTTCCTGTGGGTGTGGAACGACCTGCTGGTCGCGTTGACGTTCCTGGGCGGTAACCCGGAGGTTGCGGTGCTAACACAGCGGCTGACCGATATGAGCGGGTCGCGCGGGCAGGACTGGCACCTGCTGACCGCGGGCGCGTTCGTCACGATGATGATCCCTCTCGTCGTGTTCTTCAGCCTGCAGCGCTACTTCGTGCGCGGCCTGCTGGCCGGCTCGGTCAAGGGCTAGCCTACTCCGCCGACACAGGTGCACGGCGAGGTATCTTCTTAAACACAAAGGCGCAAAGACGCAAAGATTTACAGGGCTTGAGTTGAGTGCCGCGACAAGAAACGACTCAGTCCCCAATAATCTTTGCGTCTTTGCGCCTTTGTGTTCAACCCCGGGGATGTGCGGGCCGGGTTACGGCGTGGGGGTGAAGACGACGGACGTGGCGTTGAAGGGGAAGAGCAACAGGTAGCGGCCCGGCTCGCCTGCCGGGACGATTATCGAAGGGGCCTGTGTGCCGGTGCCCGGGTCGAAGGCCCAGCGGGCAAGCTCGTTGCCCTGCCGGTCGTACAGCACCACGGCCTGCACCTGCTGCTCGGTGACGAGCACGTTGCCGTCGGGCGTGGCAACCACGCGGCTGCCGTCGCGGGCTGTGCTCTTGCCGATAGGCCACTGCGCGATCAAGTTGCCGTTAGCGTCGAAGCTCTGCACTCGCTGGTTGCCCACGTCGGCCACATAGACCGTGCCGTCGGCCGCCTGCCACACCCCGGCAGGCTCCGCGAACTGCCCCGGGCCTGTTCCCTGCTCCCCGAGCGTGCTCACCAGGGTTCCTTCCGGCGTGACCTTGATCACGCGGCCCAGGCCGGTGTCGGCCACCCACAGGCTGCCGTCCAGGGCGACCGACATCCCGCGCGGGTAGAAGCACTGGCAAAGCTGCGTGCGCCCCTGCTCCTCCCCGTCGAGCGAGTAGGTAATCAACGAAGACGATCCCGAGTCGAGCAGCGACACGCGCCCCTCGCGCACGACCATGGCCGATACCTCGGTGAGCGGCTTGCCCTCGGCGCCCCGCACGTCCCACGAGCCAAGCGGCTCGCCACTCGGGCCGAACCTGTATACCTTCCCGGCCTCGACGAACACGTACAAGTTGCCGTCTTCGTCCGCGGCTCCCGCGAGCGGCCTCTTGAGGGTTTGGTCGTCCGGCCCGCCCAGCAGCACCGAAGGCACCACGGGCGAGGCAGCGGCGGCGGGCGCCGTGGGGGCGGTTGCGCCTTGCGCGGCCGTTGGGGTAGGGGCCGGTTTCTCCCCGGCCGGTGGTGGGGTAGGCTGCGCCTCCGCGCCCGGCTGCTGCGAGGCGGGGTTCAGGTCCCACACCGTGTCGTCGGCCTCCTCAGGGGCGGGCCACCGCCCGGTGGACGGCACGGCCGGGTACTCGGCCATCTCGGGCAGAAGGAAGGGGGCAGGGATGGTATACCTGCCGTCCCTGCCGGGGGGCGTCCAGTAGAGGTACATGTGCGAGTAGTCCGCCAGGTCCTGGTACTCGATGCGGATGTCGTGCAGGCCCACAGTCAATTCTATATGGCCCGCGTCGAGCGTGTTGTCCGCGTCGTTGTACAGCACCTCGCGGCCGTCCACGAACAGGCGCGACTTGCTGATCTGCTCGGTAAACAGGATGTACGGGCCGGCCACGGGCGCGTACAGCTTGCCCACCCACTCGACGGTGTAAGGCCGCGGGATGGGGGTGGTCGTGAAGTAGAACGATACGATCGGGTCGATGCGCATGGTGACGGGCGACCCCTCGAACCCGGTGCCCTGGCGCACGTATGCCGTCAGGCCCATGGGCGCGACCTTGCGCGGGTCGTACAGCACCGTCTCGGGGATTGCGCCGAGGGGCGTCTGCTCGCCCTGCCACACAAGCTCCCCGCCCGTGGCCGCGCTCTCGACGGCCCCGCGCACGGTGACGTTGTGCAGGCCCGCCGCGAGGGGCAGCTCCTGCCCACGGGTAGCAGGCGCGCCGTCCACCAGCACGGTCACCGGCTCTGCGCCCGCGGGGGCGGGATCGAGCGGGGGCGTCCAATCGAAGGTGTAGTCGCCCGGCGCGGTGATCTTGAGGGTAGACGACATCTCGAACATGCTGCCCGGCGGCGCACCGGAGATGCCTTCGAGCGACAGGTTGGCGCGGGTGCCCTCTTCTACCTCGCCGTCCGTGTACACGGCGTGGCGCACGCCCCGCACCGCATCGATTTGCGCGGCCGTTATGAAGATGGTGTAAACCTGTACCTGGCGGCTGTCGCCATAGGTTATCGTCTGCACCTGGGCGTCGGGGTAGACGGCCTTGACCACCGACACGTCGGCCTCCTCCGTGCGGTCGACCATGATGACCGTGTCGCGGACATCGTGGAAAGGCAGCAAGCGCGGTCCCTCCCACGACTCCCCCTTGAATTGAGGGGTCAGATAGCGCGTGGCCGGGGTGTCGTTCCTCGCGGGGGTGACGAGCACGCGGTGCGTCGCGCCGTAGCGCAGGAGCACGTCGGCCACTTCGCGGTTAGGCCCCTGCATCTCATTCCACACGGCCGCGCTCACCACCTGCCGGTTGAAGTAGCGGTCGTAGTTGGCGGCGCCCGCCCACACGAGCAGCGCCGCGACTACTATCGCGCCCACCCAGATAGTGCCGCGTGACGCGTGACGAGTGAGGGGTGAGGGGTGATGCTCCCGCTTTCGCCTCATGCCGACTGCCCACTGCGCGATCACCGCCCACAGCTCGCCCGCGACGATGCCCGCAAGCAGGGCCGTGACCACGCTGTTCTCCATCGTGCGGTGGCCCTGTGGCGCTTCGAATACCGCCGAAAGCACCCCGCCAGAGGCGGCGACCAGCAGCCATACCACCGGGAAGAAGTAATGCCAGCGCCGCAAGCGCAGCACGCACGCGCCCAGGCCCACCACGAATAGCGCGGACACCGGCCACTCGAGCATGGGCTGGGCTTCGGTCATGTTGTGGCGCGGGTTGCGGTCGCCCCTGTAGGTGAACATCAGGGCGTGCGACTTGATGCTGGTAGCCAGCGCGTCGGGCTTGTTGTCGCTCCCTTCGGGGGTGAAGATGGACACCGTACCGGCGCGCTCGGTGTAGGCCTGCGGGAATTGCGCCGCGAATGTCAGGATGGGTAAGCCCGCGAGCACGGCCGCGAGCACGAACGCGACGGCCCCGGCCCTCACGGCCCTGAAGGCGGCCATACGCCCGGTGATGAGCAGGTGCGCGAACACGAGCACGAGCACCACCGGCACAAGCTGCGAGGCGTAGTACATCTGCAGGGCCAACCCCAGCAGCACGCCCCCGCCCGCGTAGTAGCCGAGCCGCCCGGTGCGCAGGCCCTGCACCAGGCAGGCGTACACGCCTACGTTGAGCGCGACCGTGGGTATCGACACGAGGCCCAGGCGGCTCATGGTGATGTTCCACACCGACACCGCCACGAACACGCCCGCCGCCAGCCCCACCCGCCAGCCGAACAGGCGCGACCCGATGACGTAGAGCAGGGGCGCGATCGCCGAGCCTGCCAGCGCGGGCAACAGCCGCAGGGGCCACACGTCGGCCTGCCCGAATAGCTCTATCACCCGGCCGAGGAAGTAGAAGTACAGCGCGCCCATCTGGGTCGCATCGCCGATGTAAGTCGCGTTGGCGGTGTCGGGCAGCATTAGATCCCGCGCCACGACGCCGTTCATCGCTTCGTCGAACCACATGCCGGGGGGCGCACTGTCCAGAAGGGGCAGGCGGAACAGCATCGCGAGCAGCAGCAGCCCACCCATGACCGCCCACTCGGTGCCGCGCGGCAAGCGCCCGCCGGGGATCTGCCAGGGCTTCGCGTCGCGGCGGGCGGGCGCGCTTCGCTCCCACACGACCCACGCCGCCGCGAGCAGCAGCAGCGCGCCCACGTACAGCAGCCAGGGCCCGTAGCTGACAAACCACCCCGGGTCGCCGGGCACCCAGTCGGCGCGGCCCACCAGGTTGAGAAGGACGAACAGAGGCACCGAAGCAAGCCCAAGCACGCCCGCGCCCACGAGCAGTCCGAGGAACAGCCGCCTCCGGCGCCTTCGCATGGCCCGAAGCGTGCTCAAGAATGGGGTGGTGAGCGGCGGAGCCAGGTATGGGGCTCGGGGCACGGCCAGCGCGAACAGGGCGATGGCGGCCGCGTACAGCACCCAGCTGAGCAGGGGAGGCGAGTCGACCGCCGGGGCGCGCGCATCGAGCGCCACTTTCTGAGCGAGCAGCGCGACGCCGAGAGACGCAAGCCCGAACGCCCAGCGCAGCCTCTCGCGCCGGTAAGTCCACCCTCGCGCCGGGGCAGCCGCAGGCTCGGTCTGGCCATCGGGCCGCGCCGTCAGCATGGCGGCCGCGTCCGAGCCGTCGTCCGGGGGTTGGGGAGGCGGGGTCGAGGTGGGAGGTATGGTAGGGTCGGCAAGGGAGTCGTCGGCACGCTTGCGGCGCACGGGGACACCGGCCGCGCCGCCACGGCCCTGCGCATTGGGACGACCCGCAGGTTGCTGTTGGCTCATCGGTGACTCTTACAGGTAGAACCGCAGCCGATTACGGCTCTGGAGGTTACGTAGGACATTCTACCACACGCGCGTATGGTAGAATCGGATGTTATGAGTGCACACTCCGACAATGGAAAGGGTCCGCAGGGTAGCGAGACCCTGAGAGTGCTGGCGGTGTCCGACGAGGTCGAGCCCCAGCTTTACAATGCTTCGATCAAAGAATGGCTCGGACACGTCGACCTGATTGTGAGTTGCGGCGATTTGCCCGCGAACTACCTGGACTTTCTGGTGAGCAACCTGCAGGCGCCTATGTATCACGTGCTCGGCAACCACTGCTTCGCGCCGCACGACCCGACCACGGGGCGCTGCTCGCCTGCCGCCTATCCCGGACTGGAGAACCTGAACGGGAAGCTGGCGTACTACGATGGGCTGGTGCTAGGCGGCGCCGAGGGCAGCCCGCTGTACAACGGCGGCCCCCACCAGTACAACGAACAACAGATGGAGGTCACCCTCCTTCGCATGGTGCCCGGCATGTTGATCAACAAAGTGCGTACGGGTCGTTACCTGGACGTGCTCGTGACCCACGCCCCGCCCGCCGGGATCTATGACTATACCGACGTTGCCCACAAAGGCTTTGCTTCGCTCAGCCAGTTCGTGGACCTGTTCAAGCCTTCCCTGCTGCTGCACGGCCATACCCACCGCTACAATCCGATGATGCCCATCCATACGCTCACCGGTAATACGCACATCATCAATTGCTACGGCCACGTGGTGATTGAGCTTGAGAAGGACGCCGAGGCGAAGGGTTGGCGAGTGAACGTGCCCGAGTGGATGCGAGGTGCACATGGACGATCAACTGTATGACAGAAAGCTGGCGCAAGCGGCCGCCAACGATTTCGAGCGGGCGCGGCGCAAGGCCTTTTTCAACGATCTGATTTCGGCCTTCTCGGGCAGGCCCAACTGGCTGTTGGCCTTCGAGGAGGTGCGCGGGGCTCTGCCCTTCGAGGGGCAGGTGTACAAGGGCATGCAGGAGGTGCCCGTGTCGCAGATCGTGGGCAGCGTGGACCGCTACCACGACTTCGATCGCGCCTTCCTGCCCACGCAGACCAAGACCCGCCCCCGCTGGGAGAGCATCGACCGCGCAGCCCTGAGCGACGTGACTCTGCCGCCCGTGCAGCTTTACAAGGTGGGCGACATCTACTTCGTGAAGGACGGCAACCACCGAGTGTCGGTGGCCCGCGAGCGAGGGGTGGAGTACATAGACGCCGAGGTGATCGAGCTTCGCACGCGGGTGCCTTTGACGCCGACCACCAGCCCCCGGGACTTGCTCATGCTCGGCGAGTACTCGCGCTTCCTCGAGGCCACCGAGCTTGACCGCCTGCGCCCCGGCGTGGACATCCGCTTCTCGGCGCTAGGCCGTTACGACCAGCTTCTGGAGCATATCTCGGCGCACCGCTGGTACATGGGCGTGGAGCAGAACCGCCCCATCGAGTGGCAGGAAGCGGTGCTCGACTGGTACGACAACATCTACATGCCGTTGGTGACGATCATCGAGGAGACGCAAATCCTGCGCGATTTCCCCGGCCGCACCGCGGGTGACCTGTACCTGTGGATCATGGACCACAGGTGGTACCTGCGGGAAGCCACGGGCGAGGACATAGGCTCGCAGCAGGCCGCTGAGCAGTACGGCGAGATGTACGGCGGGTGGACGCGCAAGGTGCTGCGCTACTTGGGCCGCCTGCACTCGGCCGCCATGCAGCCGCTGGTCCTCACCGGGCAGCGCATCGCCCGCGCCCGGCAGGCACTCGACGGCGCGCAGGCTTCGAGCAACGGGCACGTACCGCCAATCGAGCAAACGCCGTCAGGAGATGAGCAAACCCAGCCCGCCGAGCAGTCGCCTTCCGGCGAGGCACAGCCCGCCTCCGGCTAAGCACGCCCTTACATTTTCAGAGCCAACCCGGCAGGCTCCCGGTGTAACGCCGGGAGCCTTGTTCGCGTATCCCATTACCGGGGCAGGTCCGGTGCGGGCCGCGCCCGATTCTCCTACAGCCCGGCAGCCTCTTTTCCCATAGCGGCGGCAGTAAGCCCGCCCATACAATGGTAGTTGGGCGTGCGAACGGCGGGGTTCAGCCCCAGTGTTGCCGCAGAGAGCCGAAAACCGCAATACCCCGAGGGCCGGGCCGCGTAGAATCTCGGGGTAAAGCTTGTGCAAGGCTGCACAAGCTTTGTGAAGTAACGTACAATAGATAGGGTCCGTTTTTCAGTCCTGATCCTATAAAAGAACGCGCATACAGGAGACCTGGAGGGAATTTAGATGGAGTTTTTGACCCGGTTCTCGCTCAAGCGAGCATCCATTATCATTCTGCTTACGCTGCTCGTGATCGCGGGCGGGGCCTACGCGGCTCTTCAGCTCAAGAGCGAGCTACTGCCCGACATCGACCTCCCGGTGGTCAGCGTGGTGGCGGTTTACCCGGGGGCCGCGCCTGACGACGTGCGGCGCGACGTGACCGAGCCTATTGAGAAGGCGGTCGCGGGCACGCCCAATCTCAAGACGCTTACCTCTACCTCGAACGACAGCGTCGCCTTCATCTCGGCCGAGTACGAGTACGGCACCGACATGGAGAAGACGCAGCAGACGATCGAGGACCTGGTGGATGGCCTCGCGCTGCCCGACCAGGTGCAGCAGCCGACCGTCGGCCGCTTCAGCTTCCAGTCCATCCCGGTGATTGCCTACACCGTCAACACGCCCGCCGAGGGCGAGGACGCGCTGTCCGACCTGCGCCGCGACCTCGAGGAGAAGCTGGTGCCCGACCTCAAGGCGATCCCCGGCGTCAACTCGGTGAACGTGGCGGGCGGCGGCGACAAGGAAGTGCAGATCGAGTTCGACCGGGCCGCGCTCGCCGAGAAGGGGCTTACTGCCTCGGCTGTAACGGGCGTGCTGCAGGCCAACAACGTGTCGTTCCCCACGGGCGAGATCGTGGACAACGGCCAGGCCATCCCGGTGCGCGTTACCCACCAGTTCGACTCGGTAGAAGAGCTTGAGTCGCTGGTGGTGAAGCCTGCGATGGCGAAGACGGCCACAGGCGCGGCTGCCGGTGCGCCGGGAAGCACAGGTGCGGCTACAGGCGCGGGAGGTCCTCCGGCCGGTGTAACGCCGGGGCAGGGCGCCGCTGGGCAGCAGCCCGGAGCGGGCGCACAGGCCGGACAGCCCGGCGCGACAGCCCAGCCGACCGCACAGCCCGAGATGCTGCCTGCAGTCACGCTGGGTGACGTGGCCGACGTCGCGCTGGTGAACGCGGGCGGCGAGACTATCAGCCGCAGCAACGGAGAGCCCAGCCTGAGCGTGATCATCTACAAGACGCAGAACGCCAACACGGTGCAGGTGGCCGACGCGGTCACCGCGAAGATGGAAGAGCTGCCCACGCTTATCCCCGGCTCGGAGAAGGAGGTGCTGTTCGACCAGTCCACCTTCATCAAGGAGTCGCTCGACGGGCTGATCCGCGAGGGTCTGCTGGGCGCGTTGCTGGCGATCATCGTGGTGCTGGTGTTCCTGGCTAGCCTGCGCTCCACGCTGGTGACGGCGGTGTCTATCCCGCTATCGGTGCTGATCGCGCTGATGCTGTTCAACGTATTCGGTATCACCCTCAACATCATGAGCCTGGCGGGGCTGGCTGTGGCTATCGGCCGGGTGGTGGACGACAGTATCGTGGTGCTTGAGAACATCTACAGGCACCACTACCAGCGCGGCGAGACGATCCGCGAGGCCGCCTTC
>DASTEB010000013.1:0-5447 GCA_035710025.1 Chloroflexia bacterium | reverse complement strand
GTGTAAGAGTCGGCCAGCACGGCACCGAGATGGCGCGACCACGATGTACCCGCCGGCTTGCGAGGAATAGCCGTCACCAGGTGCGAGTAGAAAGGAAAGGCCAGGCTCAACAGCACGAAGAGCGTCCAGACCGGTGCAGAGAGCGGCGGTGCCAGCCAACCCGTGACGAGCAGCAGAACCGAAGCAGGGGCAACGAGCGAGCGGCGGAGGTTGTCTGCTATCTTCCACTGGTTGATGGGAGAGAGGGTGTTGCGCACGGTGCCCTTGTCGGAAGGAACGCGTGAGAAAATCCAGGGCAATATCTGCCAGTCGCCGCGCACCCAGCGGTGCGAGCGTGCCGCGTACGCGTCGTAACGCGAAGGGATATCGTCGTACAGCACAATGTCGCTGACAAGCCCCACGCGTGCGTAAGTGCCTTCCAGCAGGTCGTGGCTCAGGATCGCATCCTTCGGGAACGTCCCTCTCGTGGCCTGCTCGAAGGTGTCTACGTCATAGATCCCCTTGCCGATGAAGATCCCCTCACCGAAGAGGTCCTGGTATGCATTCGAGACCGCCGTAGTGTACGGGTCGACCCCCGTGTGCCCCGCGAAGATGCGCGAGAAGAAGGTCTTACCGGCGCTTTCCCATGTAGTCTCGACACCCGGCTGCAGTATCCCGTAGCCTGTCGTGACGATGCCTGTCTGTGCGTCGATCTCGGCCCGGTTGAGCGGGTGGGCCAGCGTGCCCACCAGCCTGTGGGCCGCATCTCTGGGCAGGTCGGTGTCTGTGTCGAGCGTGATGACGTACCTGGTGGCCGTGAGGGGAGTGAGGTCGCCCACTCGCGTGGTGAACGAGTCGCCGCCCCGATCCCTGAGAAGCGCGTTGAAGTCGGCAAGCTTGCCGCGCTTCCTCTCCCACCCCATCCATACTCCCTCCCTGGGGTTCCACTGCCGCCTGCGGTGGAAGAGGTAGAAACGGTCGGCGCCGTGTACCGAGTTCAGATTCTCTACCGCTTCGCACGCCGACCGGACCAGGTCGGCATCGCCGGGCACCTCCTCGCTGGGGGCATCGGCGAAGTCGCTGAGTATGGCAAAACGCAGGTTCGGATCCTGGTTCGCGAGGTACAGCACCTCGATATGCTCAATAAGGGACTGCACATCGTCCGTGTTCTTGAACAGGGTAGGTATGACGACGAAGGTGCTGTGCTCCGCCGGGATCCCGCCCGAAAAGTCAAGCTTGGGTAGAACCCTCGGGGGCAGCAACAGGGTCACGATCACGTTTACCAGGCGCACCGCAAGCTCCCCCGCGGGGAAAGCGGCAAGCAAGAGGGCCAGGGCAACCCACAGCGCAAACGAGCCCTGCGCGCCGCTGCCGTCGCGGCCGAACACGAACGCCGCTGCCAGGGCCAGGGCAGTGACAGCGATTATGGACCCCAGGTAGACTATCGTGGGGTAGGCACGCACAAAGCGGGACAGCGTCTCGCCCAGGCGGGACCTGTAGCCCGCGGCGGCCCGTAGCTGGTGCACGCCCCGCGCTACCAGGTAATACCCAACGTGTGCGCGCCGCAAGTCGTCGGGATTTGCCTCCTTCGAGGCCTGGGCGAACTGAAGCGCTCGCCGGGTGACATCTATCTCGGACTTGCCCGCTCGCCGCGCGATCCGCTCGAGCCGGTGCCGGTAGCGATCCCGCGTAGCGAAGTCCATGTCCTGGTAGACTCCGGCCGGATCGGTGCGAAGCAGCCCTTCCATCGCGCTGTGGCGCTCCACGAAGTCGGCCCAGTTGGTTGCCGACATGCGCCTCATGCTGCTTATCGTGTTGCCTACTGAAGCCTGGACGGCTGCGTGCCGCCCAAACTCGGCCCGCACTGCCTCTTCGGTGCTCGACCCTGCGCCTGCCAGCTCCTCTTCGAGCCACTCTACTACCGGTGTGACTGCCGGGCCTGCATCGCGCAGGCGCTGCAGCAGGCGCACGGCGAATGTCTGCGTGAGTTGTTCCGGGTGACGCTCAAGCTCAGGTAGTAACCTGATGGCCGCGCTGGACACGGAAGTCTGCGACTGCGTCACCCCTGCCGAAAATAGACGCTCCGCCCACACGTTAGCGGCTTCCAGTTGCTGTCTCGTACTGATTACCATCTGGGCCAGGCGGGCCAGGTTTTCGGTCAGCGCAAGGCGGATCATGGCCGGAAATGCCCATAACTCGCCAAGGTCCAGCGGAAGGTTGGACTGGTAACCGCGGATATAGGCCTCGACGTTCACGACGTCGACGATGCCGTCGGTGTGGAGTATCAATTCGCGCACGGCAGCATATACCCGCGGGTACCCCGCATACTGCCCATCTCCCAGCCGAGGAAGCTGCAGATAGTAGCCGCGAGGCAGGTCGACCTGTATTTCGTTCACCGTATCGCGCACGATGTGATAGTTGTCCAGCAGCCACTCGTCAGCGGGCATCAAGGGCTGCTTCTGGCTCGGCGCCTCGGCAAGCTGAACGTAAGCCTCCTGCAGCGCCCTGCCGCTCTGTTCCGCCTTGGCGAGCAGCGGTTTCGCGGCGATACGACGCGTAGCAGCCTTATGCTCGGCGGCTAGCTCGCGCGCGTACTCCTCAAGCCTCTCCAGACTGAAGAGCTCGCCATGCACTTGATCTTGAAGGTCAACTAATGTGCGTGGTTTCCCGCTGCGGCGGCGCAAGACAGACGTAGGGTCTGTCTTCATCTCACATCAAATCTTGCTACGGCCATAGCCTCATTGTAGTATAAATTCGCGTTTCTTCCTACAGTTCGTGATTCCGGCTGCCATTGCAGTTGTGCGCTCTTCCCACGCGGGGAAATCTTGTGGTGGGCGAGCCTGGTCTCGAACCAGGGATCTCAGTCATATCAGGGCTAACCCGCTATTCGCGATGCTACACACAGCGAACCGAAGCGCGTCTACAAAAGCTGTGGAGCCACCGGGCTATACATTGATTGGTAGGGGACATGTTATGTCGGCGGTGCAGGGACTATCCTAGACCGGCGTTGCGCGCCCGGATAATGGCCTGCGCGCGGTCGGCCACCTGCAGCTTGCTGAATATCTCGGTAATGTAGTTGCGTACCGTCTTGGGGCTCAGCACCAGCCTCTCGGCGATGGCGCTGTTGGTCAGCCCCTGCGCTATCAGCGCCAGCACCTCGCGCTCGCGCTCCGTCAGGTCCGGAAAGACCGGGCTGCCTCCCGGCCGGGCAGTGCCCGAACCGGAACTCGGTCTGCCTAAGTCTGCCGGTGGGGTCGCGAAGTAGTGCATCAGGCGCTCGGCTATGCCCGGGCTGAAGATGGCTTCGCCGTCTGCCACCGCGCGGATTGCCCTCAGCACCTCGGAAGGTTCCGAGCCTTTGATCACGTACCCGCGGGCGCCTGCCCGCATGGCCGCGAAGACCGAGTCGTCTTCCAGCATGGTAACGATCAAGATGTGAATGCCCGGGTCCACCTCCCGGATACGGCGAGTTGCCTCGATCCCGTTTACACCCGGCATGTTGATGTCCATCAGAATCACGTCGGGCCGAAGGGTGGTCGCCAACTCGATCACCTCGTCTCCGTTCGTGACCTCGCCCACCACCTCGGTATCGGGCATCGCGTTAAGGAGCGCGCGCAGCCCGAACCGAAACACCGGGTGGTCGTCGGCTATCAGGATGCGGATGCGCTCCATACGCCCTCCTGCACACTCTCTTGACTGTTCTCAATGCTCTCCTCAAGGGTCTGCCCGGCGCTCTCCTGGGCGCTTTCGTGGCGCAGCGGCAGCCGTGCCCGAATGCTCGTTCCTCCACCCGGCACGGACTCGATCTGGAAGGTGCCGCCTAGCTCGGACGTCCGCTCGCGCATGGAAGTCAAGCCCACCCCGGCCCGCGAGCCCGCCGGCAGCCCCGCCCCGTCGTCCCTTACCTCAACGTCGAGCCCATCGTTGAGCGTGAGGCGCACCGTGCAGGTCTTCGCCCGCGCATGGCGCACGACGTTGGTTAGCGCCTCCTGCACGATGCGGTAGGCCGCCACTTCGACCGCCGCGGGCAGCGGAGGCAGCTGATCGGGCGCGTCGATAGTGATCTGCAACCCGTGCTGACTGTAATTGGCCGCCTGTTCGCGCAGGGCCGGCACCAGACCGAGGTCGTCCAGAGCGGGCGGGCGCAGGGCGTAGACCAGCCGCCGAATATCGGCGATGGCGGCCTGCGTATGCCCGGCAAGCTCCTGGAGGAGCACATCGGCCGCGCCCGCGTCGTGGTGCAGTAGCTCGCGCGTGGCAGCCACGGTGAGGGTCATGCTGGCGAGTTGGGGTCCCAGCCCGTCGTGCAGGTCGCGGCGCAACCGTCGGCGCTCCTCCTCCCGCGCGGTGACCAGGCGCTCGCGAGCGCGCTGGAGGTCGACCGTCAATCGCACGGCGTGGGCGGCGATGCCCGCTTGAAGAGCGATGTCCTCGAGCAGACGCCGTTCGGCCGGTGTGAAAGGCTCGCCGGGTGCGCGGGGTGCCACGTACAGCTGGCCCACGGTCTCGGCCTGGTAGACCAGCGGCAGCTGCAGCGGAGCGCCCGAGGGCAGGCCGTACGCCGCCGCGATTTCCAGGCGGTTATCCTGCTTCAGCGCAAGTGCGACGTACGGCAGCTTGAGCGTCCGCGCGATCGCTTCGGTGATGCTCGGCAGCACGGCCGTGGGCGCAAGCGTCGTCTTGAGTTGCTGGCTCAGGTTCGAGAGCACGGCATACGGGTCGTCGCGCTCGCCGTACATAAGGCGGTTCACTCTGCGCTGCAGACGCTCGCGCAGCGGCTGGACCAGCAGCGCCGCCAGGCCGGTCGCGATAAGTGCGAGCACGAAGTTGCCGCTCGACTGGAACAGAACGCTCAGCGAGCCGACGAGCAGCACGTACGCCGCGACGACCCCGGCCGTGAGCGCGCCGTATACCAGCGTGCGGTTTATCAGAAGGTCGATGTTGTACAGGCGGTAGCGGAGGATGGCGATTCCCACGGCAACAGCGACGATGCTCATCCCGAGCAGGCTCGAGATGATACCAAGCTCATACACCACCGGATCAGAAGGCAATATTACCATCAGAACACCAGTCACCAGGCCAAGCAGAAGCGCTAAGACACTTGCATAAACAAGCCACTTCAGTTGCTCTCGCTCGACACCACGGGAGCGCCGGAAGCGAACGACCAATGCCGCCATCGAGCCGAATATACCGACTGCAAGAAGGGGAAATGCGGCATTCAACATCAGGTCCAGTGCGCCCTCGGCGCCGGAGATTCCGAATGGGTTTGACGGCGGAATAGGTTCGATCGGCGGGCGAGGATGCAGCGCGATGCCGGCGGCGTATGCTGCTATCCCAAGTCCAGCTGCCCACGCGACCGGCCGCCAGCGCGAAGACAACAGGCGGCCGTTAGGGAACAGCAGGAGGAGGATTGTCACCGGAAGCAAGGTGGCCGGGATCCAAATCCACAAGTCAAGCCAGCGGGCAAT
>DASTEB010000012.1:0-4472 GCA_035710025.1 Chloroflexia bacterium | reverse complement strand
TCTGCGCGCCGCCCAACACGAACACGCCCGCATTGAACGTGAGGGCAAGCCCTATCCACACAGCGCTCCAAACCAGCGCTTCTTTCACCTTGACCTCGTGGGCGTCGCGGTGGAACACGCCGAGATCGAGCGCGAGCATTGCCAGCACGAAAACGTTGAAGCCTATCCAGAGCCATATAGGGTCGATAACCATAGCCCGTGTTGTCCTCCCTCGCAGCGGCAACAAAAAAGACCGCCACGGCGTACCGAACGTCGTGGTGGTCTCGCGTCAGCGCTATGCAAGGGCGGGTCACCTGCCCCGGCGCTCGTTGCGCCGGTGAAGGGCGGCTTGCTCGCACTCCCCGGGCCGAGAGCGCACGGCGCTCCGTACTGACGGACCCGGGGCCCGGCACCTGCCGGGGGCTACTCCCCATCCGAACCTACTATACAGCAGCCCGAGTCATCTTGTCAATGCTTTGTTCAAGATTTCTCCAATCTTGAACTGGCGACCGGTTCGCTTGATCTGCCCTGCCGAGCAGAATCGCAATAATCGGCCCTCGCCGCTCGTCTTACTTATGCAGCGGCCACATTTGACAAAGCCGAGCCGGATTCCGCACAATTATCCCGCGTAGTCGCATCGATGTGCCGGAGCGGACACGGGGACCCCCGTTCTCCTACGCCGCCTCATGAAACCGTCCGCCCGGCAGCGTGGCGCAGCACTCAATACAGCCGTTATATGGCTCGCTCAGGAGAACCCATGCCGGTCGCCAGCCGCCGGGGGCCTGTGGCCCTCTTCATCGGCCTTATCGCCCTGTGCGTACTCACGCTCGCCCTCGCCCTCTCCGGGCAGGCGGTCCTCGCCGGTAAGGACGGCGGCTCCGCCTCGTCCGACCCGCCCGGCGGCGCGCACCCCAAGGCCTCCCTGCCAACCGCCCGCTCAAACGACCCGTCGCGCGCCATGCCTTTCGAGACCG
Organism: Chloroflexia bacterium; assembly: GCA_035710025.1. GTDB lineage: Bacteria > Chloroflexota > Chloroflexia > QHBQ01 > JADMIH01 > JADMIH01. The sequence goes on along the minus strand of DASTEB010000012.1, from coordinate 3,519 downwards.
CGCCCGAGCCTCAAGCCTACCCCGCCAAAGGCGAGCCTGACCGCGAGGGCGGCCCCGACGCATACGGCTACATGTTCAGCGACAACCGCGACCCCGGCGGCCCCGTGTACAACTGGCGCACCCCCACGCAGCGCGTTACTGATTCGGCGTGGACGCTCGTGCGTACCTCCGACGTGACCTTTCCGTGGGACGACGGGGTTGTAACCAACACCCTCCCCTTCGCCTTCAACTTCTACGGGGTGAACTACACCCAGGTGAAGATCGCCACCAACGGCAACGTACACTTCGGCGCCCCCAACGACTACTGGCCCCAGCGGAGCAACGAGTGCATCCCCACCACCAGCCAGTTCGTGCCGAGGGGGCTGGTTGCCCCGCTGTTCTACGATTTCGTGGTGCCACTTATTACCGACACCATAAGCGGCGGCGTGTATTACGACGTGCAGGGCAACGTGCCCAACCGCGTGTACGTGGTCGAGTGGCGCAACGTCTACCAGTACGACTCCCCCAACGTGCGTGCCACCTTCCAGCTGCTGCTGCACGAGACGGGCGAGATGGTGTTCCAGTACCAGTCGTTCAACGGCCCCGGCGTCACGGGAGCGCGCGGCGTGGTGGGCATCCAGAACGCCGACGGCAACGTCGGCCTGCCCTACCTTTGCTACCAGGACGACCTCGCCCCCGAGCGGGCCATCCGCTACGCCGTGCGGCCCAGCGTGATCCTGCAGCCCGGCGACCGTACCGTGGGCGGCGCGCCCGGCGGCACCGTCACCATATCCGAGACGGTACACAACCAGACCGGCATAGACAACTCGTTTCTCCTGAGCACGAGCGGCGAGACGTGGACCACCACCGTGCAACCCGCCAACACCGGCACCATCCCGCGCGGCGGCTCGACGCAGGTCAACGTGCAGGTGCAGATACCGCCCGGCGTGCCCCTCGGCTCGTTCGACCGCACTACACTGCTCGTGTCGTCCAATCTGCCGACGCCGGGGCAGTATACTGATACGGCCGTGCTCACCACCACCGCCAGCACGCTGGGCGCCGACTTCAACCCGCCCGGGCAGACGCGCCCCGGCGACTACGGCATGCCCATCACGTACTCGCTGAGCCTGGTGAACCGAAGCGGGCAGAACAACACCTTCGAATTGGACCTTGAGGGCGCGACCTGGCCCGCCTCGATCACGCCCCAGATGACCGGCAACCTGCCGCCCAACGCCTCCACGCCCGTCACCGTCAGCGTGATGGTGCCCGGCAGCGCCGCTCTGGGCGACCGCGACGTGCTCACCGTCACGGCCACCGGGCAGCAACCCGTGGTCGGGCAGTTCTTCGGCCAGGCCGTGCTCACGTCGACCGCCGGGCTGTGGCACCGCGAGACCAGCCTGCCGACCGGACGCAGCCGGGCCGCGGCCGCGGCCTTCCCTCCCAACGGGCGCATCTACGTGATCGGCGGCGAGTACAACAACGGCACGACCAATATGCCGGTGATGGAGTTCGACGCGCTGGCGAGCACCTGGACCGAGCGCGTCTACTTGCAGACCGGCGTGAGCAACGTCGGCGCGGCCGTGATCGGCGACGCCATCTACGTGCCCGGCGGCTACGGAGGCTCGCCCCCGGCCGTGCGCAACACCCTGCAGGTGTACTACCCGCAGCAGAACGTCGCCGATACTATCACCAGCGACCCGATGCCCGCGCCTCGCTTCGGGGCAGGCGTGGCCGCGCTGAACGGCAAGCTGTACGTAATCGGCGGACTGGACGAGGCGCTCGACGTCCGCGACACCGTATTCGAGTACGACCCGGCGCGCCCGGCCGGCAGCCGCTGGCAGACGCGCGCTCCCATGCCCACCGCCCGCGGCTACCTGGGCGCGGCGGCCGTTGACGGGCTTGTGTACGCGGTGGGCGGCATCCCCGGCGGCTTCACCGACCTGGCCACCGTCGAGGCCTACGACCCCGCCACCGACAGCTGGACGGCAAAGCAGCCCATGATCACCCCGCGCGGCGGCGTTGCCGTGGTCGGCGTGAACGGAGGGGCTCCCGGCTGCGGCGGGTACCTGTTCGCCCTGGGCGGCGGGTGGGTGAACTACACCTCGGCCGCCGAGCGGTACGACCCGGCAACCAACACCTGGGACACGATAACCGCGCTGCCGACCGAAAGGCGCACGCTGGCCGCGGCGTACAGCCCCTCAACGTTCGCGCTGCTCGTCGCGGGCGGCTGGGACGGCACCTACAGCAACCGGGTAGATAGCGTGCACTGCGCCGGCGGGCTTCAGCTCCCCACGCCCACGCCCACCGGCACGCCCGGCCCGTGCGCGATCCAGTTCACCGACGTGCCGCCCGACAATACCTTCTACCCGTTCGTGCGCTGCCTCGCATGCCAGGACATCATCCAGGGCTACCCCTGCGGCGGGACGGGAGAACCGTGCAACCCCGCCAACGACCCTTACTTCAGGCCCAACTCATACGTGACGCGGGGGCAGTTAGCCAAGATCGTGTCGGAGTCGGCCGGCTTCTCGGACGAGATACCGCCCAGCCGGTGGACCTTCACCGACGTGCCCTACGGCTCGACGTTCTGGGTGTGGGTGGAACGGCTGGCAGACCGCGACGTGATGGCGGGCTACGACTGCGGAGGGGAAGGCGAGCCGTGCGACAGTGAGAACCGGCCGTACTTCCGCCCGGGCAACGGCGCCACGCGAGGGCAGCTGACCAAGATCGTGTCGAACGCCGCGGGCTTCTCGGACACCATCCCACCCACCCGGTACACCTTCGCGGACGTAGACCCGGCGCACACCTTCTGGGTGTTCGTGGAGCGGCTGCTGCTCAACCGTCCCGGCGTGATGGGCGGGTACGATTGCGGAGGGGAGGGCGAGCCGTGCGACACGGAGAACCGCTCCTACTTCCGCCCCAACAACCCGCTTACCAGGGGGCAGACAGCCAAGATCGTGTCGAGCACGTTCTTCCCCGATTGTAACCCCTGACGATCACAGACAGGCGCGGTGTTGCGTAAGACCGCACACTCCACTTTCCTACGCAAAAAGACGGCCCCGGGCAGTTACACCCGGGGCCGTACTGTGCGGCGCGCCTCGTGCGGCCGGGGAGAACCCGAAGGCCCTCTGCCCCGGCTGGCTTACTTACCTTAGCGGCGGGTTGCAGCCTGGGAAGAACGTGTTGGCCACGATCTTCGATGCCTGCCCCCTCGTCACGCCGTTGTTCGGCCGGAAGTACGGCCTGTTCTCCGAGTCGCACGGCTCGAACGGCCCGCCGCACGGGTAGCCTGAGATGGCGTCCGCTCGGTTGGCCAGCAAGCGCTCGATGTAGATCCAGAACGTGTGCCCAGGCTCTACGTCGGTGAAGCTGTACTGCGTCTCGGGGATCACGTCCGAGAACCCGGCCGACTCCGATGCGATCTTCACCAGCTGGCCGCGTGTAGCACCGGCGTTAGGCCTGAAGTAAGGCCTGTTGTCGGGTGGGATACAAGGCTCAGCCGGGTTGATGCCGCACTGGTACCCGCCGATGATGTTACGCGTG
>DASTEB010000011.1:0-6513 GCA_035710025.1 Chloroflexia bacterium | reverse complement strand
AGCCGGGAAGCGTGAGGACGAAACCACGTGGCGGCACTCGCTACCCGTAGCCCGGCAGGCTGAAGCTCAGGGCGATTGAGCGCCGCTACCGCTAACACACAACCACTCCCGACCTCTAGCTCGCGCCGCATATGCGCTCTTAATTCCGAACTCAGGAGCGTTTACGTGTCCATCCAAACCTACCTGCACGCTGCTCCCAAGGCCGAATTACATGTTCATCTCGAAGGCGCCATACAGCCTGCAACCCTGCTCACCCTGGCCCGGCGCAACAACGTTCCCTTGCCTTACGATACCGTCGAGGGCCTGCGCGAGTGGTTCCTGTTCCGCGACTTCCTGCATTTCATCGAGGTGTACGTTGCGATCACACGGTGCCTGCGCACAGCCGCCGATTACGAGCTGATCGTGCACGAGTTCGGGGCAGAGATGGCGCGGCAGAACGTGCGCTACGCCGAGGTGACTTTCACCCCCGGCACTCACCACCGCCTTGGCGTGCCGTTCGACGTGTACTTCGCGGGCCTCACTCGCGGCCGCGAGCGCGCCCGGGAGGAGTTTGGCGTCGAAATGGCCTGGATCTTCGACATAGTACGCGACAATCCCGAGCCCGACCACGCGGACTACACGTTATGGGCGGCCCTGGAAGGGAGGCGCGACGGCGTGGTGGCCCTGGGCCTGGGCGGTTACGAGGCGCCCAACCCGCCCGACCGCTGCGCCCCCTGGTTCGACCGCGCCCGCGCCGAGGGCCTGCACTCGATCCCGCACGCGGGGGAAACGGGAGGTCCGCAGAGCGTGTGGTCAGCCATCCGCCTGCTCGGAGCCGAGCGCATCGGCCACGGCGTGCGTTGCATCGAAGACCCTGCACTGGTGGAGTACCTGCGCGAGCACGCCATACCCCTGGAGGTGTGCCCCACCAGCAATATCCGCCTGGGACTGTTCCCTTCGCTTGATCAGCACCCGTTCCGCTTCCTGCACGACAGCGGTGTGCCCGTCACTGTGAACTCCGACGACCCCCCGCTGTTCAACACGACCCTGAACAACGAGGTATCGCTGCTCGCCGAACCGTTCGGCTTCGACGTGCCCACCATGGACGAGATCCTGCTCAACGGCGTGCGCCACAGCTTCCTCCCGCCTGACCGCAAGGCCGCCCTGCTAACCTCATTTCGAGCCGAGCTGGAAGCGCTAAAGGCCGCGCATCTGCCCTGAATACCCAAATGGAGAGCGCTTCCGGTAAATGGCAGCTCGCAAACCGGGAGCCACAATCCGTGATACACCCCCCCGATTCCAGCTGTGCACCTGTGAAACCTCTTCCTGGATGCCAGGCACAACACCGCCTTCCCGGCCCTCGAGCGCGTGGCCCAGCTAAGCCTCTACCAACGGTGAGTGAGACTGGTCTCGAACCGGGGACCTCAGTCTTATCAGGACTAATCCAATGCGGTCTGCAGATCCGTGGCTCACACGCCGCGAGGGGAGGGCCCGCCGTGTGCCCTTAGGGTGCAGCCGATGCAGCCTGCAGCGCACTAATTCGCAATGTGCGCTGCAAACACGAAGCGCTTTCGCGAATCCGACGCCGGGACACGGTGCTCCTTACCCGGCCGGCAGAACTACCTCGACGGTGGTGCCTTTGCCCTGCTCGCTGCTGATGACTATCAGGCCGTGGTGCGCCTCGACCAATCCCCGGGCGATTGACAGGCCCAGCCCGCTGCCGCCCGCCTCCTCGCCCCGCTCGCTGCTCGCCCTGTAGAACCGCTCGAACACGTGCGGCAGGTGCTCGGCGGAAATGCCCTCTCCCGTGTCGGCCACGGCCAGCCTGACGCTGTGCCCCTCGGGCCGCGCGCTCAAGGTCACCCTGCCGCCCGCGGGCGTATGGCGCAGGGCATTGTCCAGCAGAATGAGCAGCACCTGCCGCAGGCGCGCCCGGTCTGCCTGCACGGTGCCGCTCGCTCCATCAACCACCACGGCCACGCCCCGCTGCTCGGCCAGCGCGCTCACGTGCCTTTGTGCCTCCTCCAGCAGCTCGCCCGCGTCAACCGGCTGCTTCTGCAGCTGAATCCGCCCGGCGTCCAGCCGCGAGAGGAGCAGCAGGTCGTCCACCAGCATCGCCATGTGGTCGGCCTCCTGCACAATGTCCTGCAGCAGGGCGCGCTGCTCCTCGTTCGTGCTCGAGTCGCCCGCGATCCCGTGGCCCGCCCCCACCGCTGCCGGGACGGCGTGAGCGCGGCGCAGGGCTACCTCGGCGTTGGCCCGCATGAGCGTGAGCGGGGCGCGCAGCTCGTGGCTGGCGTTGGCCACGAAAGCCTGCTGGCGCTCCCATGCCTGCTGCGCGGGCTTGAGCGACCGTCCCGCCAGCCACCACGACGCAGCTCCCAGCACCAGCGCGCTCGCCCCGCTCAGCACAAGCAGGCCCACTAGCATCTGCTCGAGCACCCTGTCCTGGTCGGTGAGCATGCGCCCGACCTGCAAAGCGACCGCCCCGCCGCTCGCCGTGCCTTCCGGCAGCCGGTAGGTCAGCAGGCGCGCACGCAGCCCTCCGGTGCCCGATACAGTGCGCATGTCGCTGCCCTCGACCAGCGCCGCCGCCAGGGCGTCAGGGCTTGCGAACTCGGACGGCGTGCTGCTCACCGTGCCCGTCGTGTCGGTGATCGTCACGGGCTGCCCGCTCGAGTCGAGCGCGAACACGAACACGGCCGCGAGGTCGCCGTCGTAGAACACGCGCGGTTCGACGCGTTCGGGCGAGCGCTCGGCCTGCTCTCGCCTCTCGTGGCTTTCCTCGCTCTCCTCGTGCGATTCCTCCCCTTCTCGCGGCCGGGCGGTCGGGGTGAAGGACGGCACGAGGCCGCGGCTGGCGCGCCACTGCCGGTCGGCCTCCACAAGCTCGGGCGTGAGGGGCGCGCCCAGCGCGCTAAGCTGGGTCGCCATCTTGTAGCGCAGGGTGAGGTCGGTGCTCGACTGGAAGTAGCGGTCCACCAGCAGGTAAGTGCCAATGCCCACCAGCGCGATCAGCGCAAGCGCCGCCATCAGGTACAGCAGCGTGAGCGACAGGCGCAGCCGCCTAAGCGCGGGCACCGGCAGCCTCCGCACCCGCAGGCGCCGACAGCCTGTAGCCCACGCCCCGCACCGTATCTATGGGGTCGTTGAGGCCGGGCATTGCCAGCTTGCGCCGCAGGTACGATATGTACACGTCCACCATCGTGGGGCGCACGTCGGCCTCGTACGACCAGACATGGTCGAGTATCTGCTGGCGCGAGAGCACCTGGCCCCCGTTACGCATCAGGAACTCGAGCAACTGCCACTCGGTATTGGTCAGCTCGAGCGCGCGGTCGGCGCGGCGAGCGGTATGGGCGCGCGTGTCGAGCACGATATCGCCCCAGCGCAATTCCGCCGGGTCGCCCATGGGGCTAACGAAGCGCCGACCCAGGGCGCGCACGCGGGCCAGCAGCTCGTCGAAGGCGAACGGCTTGACCAGGTAGTCGTCGGCCCCGCTGTCCAGCCCCGCGACTCTGTCCTCGACCTGCCCGCGGGCGGTGAGCAGCAGGATGGCTAGCGGCACCCGTTCGGCGCGCACCGCCCGGCAGATGGACGGCCCGTCCCTGCCCGGCAGCATCCAGTCTACGATGGCGACGTCGTGGATGCCCCGAAGGGCAAGCTCAAGCCCCTCGTTGCCGTCGTGCGCCACGTCCACGGCGTAGCGCTCCTCCTGCAGCACGCTCGCCATGAGCCGCGCCAGCCGGAAATCGTCCTCAATAATCAGGACTCTCATACCCCTCTCTGTGCCTTTCGCCTTGCCGAGCGTCACAGCCAGTATAGCGCCCGGACATTGGAATCACATTGGAAAACGCGCCCGGCGTTCCAATTCAATCCTAACACTGACTGGATAACATTGGGGTAAAAGCAGATGCCCCCGACCGCGGGCACGAAAAGAAGGGAGACCGCACAACATGACACTCACCCGAAAGCTGGCCCTGCTCATCGCCGGAAGCCTCACGGCCTTCATACTGGTCACGGCGGGCGCGCTCGTCGCGTACAACAGCGCGCAGCCGCCGGCCGCTTCAGCCCAGACCCAGACCCAGGTCGAGCCGGAGGCCCCGGCGGCAAACACGACGACAGCCCCGACCCAGACCCAGGCCGCGTCCCGTGAAACAGCGCCCGCCGCCCCGGCCTACGCGGTATCGGCCGAGCAGGCGCAATCGCTCGCCCTGAACTCCGCGCCCGGCGCTATGGTCCAGACCGCGCCGCGGTTGGTCAGCTTCCAGGGCACGGCGGCCTACGAGGTCGTGCTCGACCGCGGGCCGGTATACATAGACGCCAACAGCGGCAGCGTGCTGTACAACGGCGCGGCCCAGACGACCGCCGCCGGTTTCGCCGAGGACGACCACGCGCAGTACGAGCGTGACGGCGAGCGCGAGCATAACGAAAACGACGACCACGAGGAATACGAGCATGACGACGACTAGCCGCCAGCCCCAACGTAAAACTAAGAGAGGCGCCGCGGGCAAGCAGGACCTGCGGCTGCTGGTCGCGGCGGCGTCGGTTGCCGTGACGCTGGGCGGCGCGGGCATGATGGCGGCGCAGGAACCGGCCGCGGCCCTGCCGGCGCAGCCCCAGGTTACCGCCACGCCCCCTACGCAGGCAGCGGCGACCGCAGGCACGACCGGACAGGCGCCCATAGCGGCGGAACCCGCCGCAACACCCGTACCGGTCGACCTGCCCGTGGTTACTATCCCTCAGCGGCAGTGGCCTGGCCCCATGGCCAGCACGAGGTCGTCGAGGTAGCGCCTGGTGCGTAAGATCGAGTTCCGCGCCATGGGCTCGCAGATTCTCGCCGCCGTCGATTCGGGCACGGACCCGGCGGCCGAGCGAGTGGCAGCCCTGCCCGCACTGTTCGAAAGCTGGGAGCAGACGTTGAGCCGCTTCCGGCCCGACAGCGAGCTTAGCAGGCTCAACAGCCACACAGCAGGGCGGCCCTTCCGGGCAAACCGGGTACTGTGGGAGGTGTTGACCGAAGCGTTCGAAGCAGTCCGGTTCTCGGGCGGACTTGTCACGCCCACCATGCTGGACGCGCTCGAACGGGCGGGTTACGACCGCACCTTCGAGGCGCTGTCCTCATCGAGCAGCGGGCGCGCAGCAACCGCCCTCGCCGAGCACACCCCGCGGAGCAGCGAGGGCCGGCGCGCCATCAGGTTGAATGCCTCGACTCGCTCGGTCACGCTGCCGCTCGGCGTGCGGCTCGACCTCGGGGGCATCGCCAAGGGCTGGGCGGTCGATACCGCTGCCGCCTGCCTCGCCGAGTGCGGGCCTGCCCTGGTGGACGCGGGCGGCGACATCGCCGTGAGCGGCCCGATGGCAGACGGTTCGCCCTGGCCTGTCGGCGTAACCGACCCCGTCACGGGCGGAGAACTCGACCGCATGGCCCTGTCACATGGGGGCATAGCCACGTCGGGCCGCGACTACCGACGGTGGCTACAGGACGGTACGCCCCGCCACCACATCATCGACCCGCGCACCTCGCGCCCGGCCGAGACCGACGTGCTCAGCGTGACGGTCGTCGCCCCGAATGCGCGGCAGGCCGAGGTCGCGGCCAAAGCTGCCCTCATCCTGGGCAGCCGCGGCGGCCTGGACTGGATCGAGGCGCGCCCACCCCTCGCCGCGCTCGTCGTGCTGGAAAGCGGTCGAGCAATCCGCAGCACGCGCTGGCGCGAGCACACATGGAGATAACGGGGCCGGCAACGGCCTCAGGCAGAATGGGAGATTACTATGGTAGCACAGATCGCGAACAGAGAGCATACCGGCGGCGCAGAGCCGGTCGCGAGTGAGGCCAATGAATTTCAACAACAGGTGGGTGTCGTGGGGTGGCTCGCCGCGGCGGTGCTGGTCGGCACGCTCGGGGCGGTGGCTGTGCTGCCCGCGTGGCTGCCCTTGCTCAGCGCCGCGACGACCGGGGTCGAGCCGAAGGCCTACTGGTACCTATCTCGCTCCAGCGGGTTCGTGGCGTACGTGATGCTGTGGGCTTCGATGGCGTTCGGCTTGCTGATAAGCAACAGGCTCGGGCGGTTGTGGCCCGGCGCGCCCGCGACGTTCGACATGCACCAGCTAACGGGCCTGCTCGGCCTGGGGTTCGCGGCGCTGCACGCCGTGGTGCTGCTGGGCGACCGCTACATAGGCTACAGTCTGGCTGACCTGCTGGTGCCCTTTGGGAGCACCGGCTACCGCCCGCTGTGGGTGGGATTGGGGCAGATCGCCCTGTACGGCGCGGCCCTGGTCGGCCTGACATTCTACGTGCGCAAGTACATCGGGCAGCGCGCCTGGCGCGTCATTCACTTCTTCAGCTTCGCGGTATTCGCCCTTGCGCTGGCACACGGCATCGCGAGCGGCACCGACACCGGCGAGCCGTGGGCCATCGCGCTCTACTGGGGCAGCGGCGGCGTGCTGCTGTTTCTGACGATCTACCGCGTGCTGGCCGCCCGGTACGTGACCTCGGGGGCTGCCGTCAAGCGGTAGTCCACCGGCAGCCGCTCCTCG
>DASTEB010000010.1:0-3076 GCA_035710025.1 Chloroflexia bacterium | reverse complement strand
CGGCTGGCTAACTCGGCAGCAGCTGCTCGACTCTGTGGCGGTGGGCCAGGTTACCCCCGGCCCCTTCTTCACCACCGCCACCTTCATCGGCTACCTGGTGGGCGGGCCGCTCGGCGCAGTGGTCGCCACAGTGGGCATATTCCTGCCGGGCTTCGTGTTCGTCGCCCTGACCAACCCCATCATTCCGCGCCTGCGCGCCATCCCCTGGACAGGCAGGCTGCTCGACGGGGTGAACGTGGCTGCGATGGGCCTCATGGCCGCGGTAACGGTCGAGCTAGGGCGCTCGGCCCTGGTCGATTGGCTCACCGTCGTGGTGGCGGCGGTCGCGGCCGTGATGCTGATCCGCTTCAAGCCCAACTCGGCGTGGCTGGTGGTGGCGGGCGCGATGATAGGGATAGCGGCGGGCCTGCTCGGCTACCCCGCTTCTTGAGCGCAAAGACGCCGCTACCGCCGGGGCCGCATCTCGTGCAGCCCCGGTGGCGCGGCGTCTTAGCACGGGTGGTGAGTTTTAGTCGAAGTACTCTTTGTTGATGGCCGTGAAGCGCTGCTGGTCCTCGGGCACGTCGTCTTCGGGGAAGATGGCGTTGACCGGGCACTCAGGCTCGCACGCGCCGCAGTCGATGCACTCGTCGGGGTTGATATACAGCTGGGGAGCTGCCTCGAAGCCGGGCTCGTCTTTGCGCGGGTGGATACAGTCCACCGGGCAGACGTCGACGCAGGCTGTGTCCTTCACGTCTATACACGGTTCGGTGATGACGTAGGTCATAGAACAATTCCTCCAATCATGGCGGGCGGCACGCGGCACTCGCTACGACGCGCCCTGTCCTCGCCTCAATTCTCTACCACATAGTATACGCTCTTCGCGCACGGGCGTCATTGTGCCGGGTCAAGTCCGTACTGGCATGCTTCTGGCTCCTCAGCAGACACCAAAGTCTATGCCACGCATCTCACTACCATGATCCATATAGGGGCTTCGGGCTGGGTGTACCGGCACTGGTGGGGCTGCTTCTACCCGCACGAGATGAAGCAGCGCGACTGGCTGGAGCACTACGCGCGCCACTGGTCCACGGTGGAGATCAACCGCAGCTTCTACCGCCTGCCAACGCGCCGCAACTTCGAGACGTGGGCCCAGCGAGTGAACTTTCGCCCCGGGTTCGTGTTCGCGGTGAAGGCGAGCCGCTACCTCACCCACATAAAGAAGCTGTACGGGCCCGAGGAGCCGCTGCAGCGCCTGATGGACGCGGCGTGGGGGCTGGGCCATACACTCGGGCCGGTGCTGTACCAGCTTCCGCCCACCATGCGTGTCGACCCCGTGCGGCTGCGGTATTTCGTGTCGAAGCTGCCGCCCGGTACGCGCTCGGCCTTCGAGTTCCGCGACAACTCCTGGTACACGGACGAGGTCTACCACATCCTGAACGAGGCCGACTGCGCGCTTGTTCGGGCTGTGGGCGGGCACTACACGCCGGTCGAAGTGCCCGACACCGGCTCGTGGCGCTACATCCGCGTACACGGCGGGCAGTGGGGCATCGGGCTAACCGAGGGCGAATTGCAGTTCTGGGCCGACCGCATCGCGGGCGACGCGTACCAGGGCCGCGACGTGTACCTGTACTTCAACAACGACCCTGAGTGCCAGGCGATCTACAACGGCTACCGCATCCGCGAGATGCTGGCGCACACCGGTCAGGTCGTGTAGCGGCCGGCGCCGCCCGGCCAGGATCGGGATAGTCTATGGGCCGTAAGCCCCCGGTACGTCCCTTGGCCGATGGAGCGGGGCCGGTCCGGCGGTATATTGGGAGCGCACCCAATGGATGCAGCGATCCCGATGGGCTGCCGGGGCACCTGCTTTGTAGAGCCGGGTCTGCCCATGTCCAATATAGGGAGAGTGAATAAAGAGATGCTCAGGCTTATTGCTTCGGCCGGCGCGGCCGTGCTCTTGCTGGCGGCCCTTGCCGGCTGCACTATCGGCCCCATGGAAGTGGTCACGGGATCGGGCAACGTCGTCACGGAGAACCGCAACCTGAGCGGGTTCACCGAGATCGAGATGGCGGGCGTCGGCATGCTTGTGCTGACGCAGGACGGCACCGAGTCGGTGGTGATCGAGGGAGAGGACAACATCCTGGCGCGCATCCGCACCGACGTATCGGGCAACACCCTGCGCATACGCGGCGAGGACAACGTCGCCTTCAATCCAACGAAGGACCTGATCTACCGGATCAACGTGAGCGAGATCAGCCGGGTGGTCATGTCGGGCGCAGGCAGCGTGCAGGCGGGCGATGTGAGGGGCGAGTCGCTCACGCTGGAGTCGAGCGGGGCGGGCAACGTGAATATAGAGAAGCTGACCGCCGAAGAGCTCAAGGTGACCGTGAGCGGCGTGGGCAACGTGATGATCGGCGGGAGCGCGACGCGTCAGGAGGTCACGTTGTCGGGCATGGGCAGCTACCAGGCGCCCAACCTCGACACGTCGGAGGCCAGCATCACGATATCGGGCGCAGGCGGGGCCACCGTCAAGGTGAGCGACCGGCTGAGCGTGGAGATTTCGGGCGCGGGCAACGTGAGCTACACCGGCGACCCGCAGGTCGAGCAGAAGATCTCCGGCGCGGGGAACGTGAATAGGAGGTAAGGCTCCAGGCAGCAATCCGAAGCTGAGCAGAGGCGGTACCGAGCGGTGCCGCCTTTTTGCATGCCCGGCCAGGACCGGCCGAGCGCTGACTGAGTGCTGCCGCGATCGTCTCCTACTTGCCACGGACCTTTCCGTGAGCAAATCTCAAGAGGTATTCGGGCCAAGAGTCATGCGAGAGCTGGCCGGGGCCATTCTTGTACCCTCTACTGTACCCACCGGAATAGCGCCTCGTCCTCTATGCTATGCCCGTCACAGAACGGCCTGTCAGGGCTACCGGTAGATCACAGGCAAAAGGAAACCCCTCGACTTCGCGCTGGCCCGCCTCCCGCTGACGCGCCCACCTGACGGCATCCCGCATTCAATGCACAGCAAAAAGGAGAGACATCGTGGCATTTCACAAAGACTTCAATTTCGAAGTTGAGGGCGACTTCATCGCCTACAACAAGGGCAAGAGCA
>DASTEB010000009.1:0-6822 GCA_035710025.1 Chloroflexia bacterium | reverse complement strand
GGCCCGAATATTCACCGGCGTTAACGGCCGTATTTACCGCGGAGTGGTAGTGTGAAACTGGGTGTTCCCACACAGATACGGGTCGGCAGGCAGGGGCAGCAAGACGGAGGTTGACACTATGAGCGCCTCGATCGAAGAGATGATGAGGGAAGGGGCCACGGAGCGGCTGCACTTCGAAAGCTGCGAGATGGACTTCTACCTGAAGTGGTTCCTGGGCTACGCGGCGTACGGCGGCGCGCAGCTGGGCGAGTGTATGAGGGTGGCCCACCGCATCCGCGAGGACGACCACGAGAGCTGGGTGCGCGAGTGGGCGGCGATGGCGCGGCACCTGGAGGCGCGGGCGCTCAGGTCGCTCGACACCGGGCACCTGGTGAGCGCGCGGGAGTCGTACCTGCGGGCGTCCACCTACTACCGGGCGGCGCTCGTGTTCGCCAAGCCGAGCGAGCCGCGGTTCATGGACATCTGGGAGGACATGAGGACGTGCTTCCGGGTGGCGGCGGCGCTGTTCCAGCCGGCCATCACCCACGTTGACATCCCGTTCGAGGGCGGAGTGCTCCCCGGCTACTTCATTCGGGCGGACCACACGAGCGCCCCGCGCCCGCTGCTGATCGCGGTGGGCGGCGGCGAGATGTTCGCCGAGGAGATGTACTACTGGGCCGGGACCGCGGGCCAGCGGCGCGGATATCACGTGCTAGTGGTGGAGATGCCCGGGCAGGGCAGCACGCCTCTGCAGGGGATGTATTTCCGGGTGGACACCGAGCAGCCCGTGCGGGCGGTCGTGGCCTACGGCGCGAGCCGGCCCGATGTCGACCGCGACAAGATCGCGGTGTTCGGGACGTGCGGCGGCGGGTACGCGGTGGCGCGGGGCGTTGCGCGGGAGAAGCGGGTGAAGGCGTGCGTGCTGAACCCGCCGATCCACGACGTGCGGCACCTGATGGAAGCCGAGATGCCGCCGGTGTTCGTGAAGGGGCCGTGCATGCCGGGCGAGCAGCTTGTGATGGTGGGGGAGCAGAGGCACCCGCTGGCCGAGATACTGGTGGACAAGATGTCGTGGCAGTCGGGAGTGAGCAGGCCGGCGGAGGCGATGGAGCTTGCGCGGGCGGCGCACCTCGGCCCGGTTGTGCGGGATATCGAGTGCCCGGTGCTGTGCATGGTGAGCGAGGGCGAGTCGCGGGAGCAGAACGCGCAGGCGAGGGAGTTCTACGAGGCGCTGGACGTGCCGAAGCAGCTTCGCGTGTTCACCTACGACGAGGGCGCGGGCGCACACTGCCAGATCGAGAACCTCGGCCTGATGCACGCGGTGATGTTCGACTGGCTCGACGAACTCTTCGGCTACGACCCTGCTTTAGTGTGAAACGCAAAGGCGCAAAGACGCAAAGGTTTTATTGGTTGTAGCGCAGAGACCGGGTGCTCTGTGGGCGAAGCGCAGAGATTACGCAGAGTTGTTAGTGTCTGGCCCAGGAGCACGGTGAATGAGGCCGCGAACCCCTTATTAATCTTTGCGCCTTTGCGTCTTTGCGTTTCAACAACAAACCTCGGAGGGAGAGGATGCCGGTGGTGACGGTGGTGGGGGTGGGGAACGAGATGAGGCAGGACGACGGGGTCGGCCTGCTGGTGGCGCGGCGGCTGAAGGAGATGGTGCCGCCGGGCGTGCGCGTCGTGGAGTGCGGGGGCGAGCCGCTGGAGCTGATGGAGTGCTGGGAAGGCTCCGAGGCCGCGGTGATCGTGGACGCGCTATACGGCGAGTCGGCGCCGGGCACCGTGTACCGGTTCGACCTGGCCGAGGGGCACCCGGTTCCTGACCGGTTCTTCACCTATTCCACGCACGATATCAACGTGTCGCAGGCGCTGGAGCTTGCGCGGGCGCTGGGGCGGCTGCCGCGGCGGGTGGTGATGTACGGGATCGAGGCGTGCTCGTTCGAGCACGGGGCCGAGATGTCGCCCGAGGTGGCGGACGCGGCCGAAAGCGTGATACACTCGGTACTCAATTACGTGGAGAGCTTGACTCTTACAACTGCGGGCAGGTAGGGTAAGAGGACGGAAGGATGGAACAGTGCACGAATCGGGACTGATGCAGGAGATCGTACGTGAGGTGACGCAGGCCGCCGCGCAGAACGGTGGCGGCCGGGTGGTGTCGGTGCGGCTGCGGGCGGGCGTGATGAGCCCCTACGGGGACGACGCGATACGCGCCCACTTCGAGCACATGGCCGAGGGCACCCTCGCCGAGGGCGCTTTGCTGGTGATCGAGCACGACGAGGACCCGCGCAGCCCGATCGCGCAGGGCGTGGTGGTCGAGACGATTGAGGTAGAGGAGAGCGCGCCGCTCGCGGGTCAGGAAGCGCGGCGTGGGTAGAACGGGGGGTAGAGGGAGCATGAGCCGCACGCAGGTAGCCGGGCGCGCCGGGCAGGCAGAGTTGCGCCGCATGAGGGTGACGGTGCGCGGCGCCGTGCAGGGCGTCGGCTTCCGCCCGTTTGTGTACCGGCTGGCGCTGGACATGGGCCTGCCCGGCTGGGTGAATAACTCGCCGCAGGGCGTGTTCGTGGAGGTCGAGGGGCGGCAGGCGCAGCTTGACGAGTTCGTGCGCCGCCTGGAGGCCGACAGGCCGCCGCGCTCGTTCATCCAGAGCATGGAGCCGGTGGTGCTCGACCCTGTCGGCTATACCGCCTTCGAGATCCGGCCGAGCGTGGACGACGGCAGCAAGAGCGCGCTCATCCTGCCCGACATCACGACGTGTGCTGAGTGCATTGACGAGACGTTCGACCCCTCCGGCAGGCGCTACCTGTACCCGTTCACCAACTGCACCAACTGCGGCCCCCGCTTCACCATCATCGAGTCGCTGCCCTACGACCGGCCCAACACGACCATGAAGGGCTTCCCGATGTGCGAGGACTGCCGGGCGGAGTACGAGGACCCGCTGGACCGCCGCTTCCACGCCCAGCCGATAGCCTGCCCGCGCTGCGGCCCGCAGCTCCAACTCTGGACGCCCGGCGGCGATACCCTGGCCCACAGGCACAATGCGCTGGTCGGCGCGGTGATGGCCCTGCACGAGGGGTGCATCGTGGCCGTGAAGGGGCTTGGCGGGTTCATGCTGCTGGCCAACGCCCGGCGCGAGGACACGATTGCGCGGCTGCGCGAGCGCAAGCACCGCGAGGAAAAGCCGTTCGCCATGATGTACCCCGCGGTGTCGCTTGTGGCCGAGCACTGCGAGCTATCGGATGCCGAGCACCGGCTGCTGCGCTCGCCCGAGTCGCCCATCGTGCTGCTCAGGCGGCAGTGGGCCTCGTGCGAGATCGCGCCGAACGTGGCGCTCAACAGCCCGTACTTCGGGGTGATGCTGCCCTACACTCCCTTGCACCACCTGCTCATGTCGGAGCTTGGCTTTCCGGTCGTCGCGACCAGCGGCAACCTGTCGGACGAGCCGATATGCATAGACGAGCACGACGCGCTGGAGCGGCTGGCGGGCGTGGCCGACCTCTTCCTGGTCCACAACCGCCCCATCGCTCGCCACGCCGACGACTCGGTAGCCCGCGTGCTGGCCGGGCGCGAGATGATCGTGCGCCGGGCGCGCGGGTACGCCCCGCTGCCCGTGCGGCTCGACCGCGAAGCGCCCCCCATGCTGGCGGTCGGCGCGCATCTGAAGAACACCGCCGCGCTCGCTGTCGGGCGCGACGTGTTCGTCAGCCAGCATATCGGCGACCTGGAGACGGCCGAGGCGACCAACGCCTTCGTGCGCGTGGTGAGCGACCTGCAGCGCCTTTACGACGCCCGCCCGCAGGTCGTGGCGTGCGACGAGCACCCCGACTACCTGTCCACTCACTACGCCGAGAGCCTGGGCCTGCCGGTGCGCAAGGTGCAGCACCACGCCGCCCACGTGTACGCGTGCATGGCCGAAAACGGCCTCTCCGGCCCCGTGCTCGGCGTGTCGTGGGACGGCACCGGTTACGGGCTGGACGGCACGGTGTGGGGCGGCGAGTTCCTGCGGGTGGACGGCGGCCGCTTCACGCGGTCGGCTCACCTGCGCACCTTCCGCCTGCCGGGGGGCGACCGCGCAGCGCGAGAGCCGCGCCGTTCGGCGGTCGGCCTGCTGTACGAGCTGTTTGGCTCGCGGCTTGCCTCGCGTGAGGCACTGCCCGCGGCGGTCGAGTGCAGCGAAGAAGAGCTGCGCGTGTGGCTCTCGATGCTGGAGAAAGGGGTCAACTCGCCCGTCACGTCGAGCGCGGGACGGTTGTTCGACGCCGTCTCCTCCATCGCGGGCGTGCGGCAGGTGAGCAACCACGAGGGGCAGGCGGCCATGGAGCTTGAGTTCGCCATCGACGGAGCCGAGGTAGGCGACTCGTACAGCTTCCATGTCCTCCCGCCCGGCGGCATTTCGCGTGAGGCCATGGTGGTGGACTGGGGCCCGGCCGTGCTCGACATGCTGTCCGACCTGTCGGCCAAAACGCCCGTGGAGGTGGTGTCGGCCCGGTTCCACAACACGCTGGCGGAGATGATAGTGGCGGTGGCCGAGCGCGTGGGCGAGCGGCAGGTCGCGCTTACGGGCGGGTGCTTCCAGAACGCCTACCTGCTGGAGCGCGCCATCGAGCGCCTGCGCGACGAGGGATTTCAGCCTTACTGGCACCAGCGCATTCCGCCAAACGACGGGGGGATCGCGCTGGGACAGATAGTAGGAGCGGCGCTGCAGCACGAGGCGTGAGCGCGTGCGCGGAAGCGCGGAGGGAGCGAACATGGCAGACCTTTCGACAACCTACCTGGGGCTCGAGCTGAAAAGCCCGCTCGTGGCGTCGGCCTCGCCCTTGTCCGAGGAGCTGGGCAAGATCAGGCGGCTGGAGGATGCGGGCGCCTCGGCCATCGTCATGTACTCGCTGTTCGAGGAGCAGCTGACCCAGGCCCGGGGCGCGCAGGACAACGAAGCGCGCCAACCCCTGTATCAGATCGACAACGGGCAGGCCGTGGCCGACTACTTCCCCCCGCCCGCGCAATACCCGACGTCGCCCGAGGCCTACCTGGAGCACCTGCACGCCGCGAGGGAGGCGGTAGCCATCCCGGTGATCGGCAGCCTCAACTGCGCCTCAATCGGCGGCTGGACCGAATACGCCAGGCAGATCCAGCAGGCCGGGGCCGATGCGCTTGAGCTGAACATCTACCACGTGCCCACCGACATCAACGTAACGGGCGCGCAGGTCGAGCGCACCATGATCGAGATCGTCGAGCAGGTGCGCGCCGAGGTGACGATCCCTCTGGCGGTCAAGCTGAGTCCCTACCTGAGCAACGTAGCGAACATTGCCTGGCGGCTGGAGCACGCCGGGGCCGACGGGCTGGTGCTGTTCAACCGCTTCTACCAGCCCGACATCAACCTGGAGAGCATGTCGGTCAGCCCCCGCATCGTCCTCAGCTCGCAGAGCACGATGCGCCTGCCGATGCGCTGGATCGCCATCCTGTACGGCAAGGTACACCTCGACATGGCCGCGTCGGGCGGCATCCACGAGGGGCACGACGTCGCCAAGATGCTGCTCGCGGGGGCCGGCGTGACCATGCTCTGCTCGGTGCTTCTGCGCCGGGGCATCGAATACCTAACCAGCCTGGAGCAGGACCTGCGCCGCTGGATGGACGAGCACACCTTCGACTCGGTGCTCGACATGCAGGGCAAGCTCAGCCAGCAGAACGTGGTGGACCCCGAGGCGTTCGAGCGCGCCCACTATATCCGCAGCCTGCACAGCTACCACAAGGTCAGCCCCTGGACAAAGACACCTTCGGAGTAGTTGAGCACGGAACGAGGACGCGATGAAGTACATTGACGAGTACCGGGACGCCGATCAGGCCAGGCACTACGCCGAGGCCATCAGGAGCATCACCACCCGGCCGTGGACCATCATGGAGGTGTGCGGCGGGCAGACGCATTCCATCGTGAAGTTCGGCATAGACGAATTGCTGCCGCCCGAGATCACCCTTGTCCATGGGCCGGGCTGCCCGGTATGCGTCACCCCGGTCGAGCAGATCGACAAGGCCATCGACATCGCCTCGCGCCCCGGCGTGATCTTCACCTCGTTCGGCGATATGCTGCGCGTGCCGGGCACGCGCGGCGACCTACTTTCGGTCAAGGCGGCGGGGGGCGACGTGCGCGTGGTGTACTCGCCGCTCGACGCGCTGAAGCTTGCACGCCAGAACCCGGACCGCGAGGCGGTGTTCTTCGCCGTCGGCTTCGAGACGACCGCGCCCGCAAACGCCATGGCGGTGCACCGCGCCAGGGAGGAGGGCGTCGAGAACTTTTCGGTGCTGGTGTCGCACGTGCTTGTTCCGCCCGCCATGCGCGCCATACTATCGTCGCCGCGCACCCGCGTGCAGGGCTTCCTCGCTGCGGGCCACGTGTGCGCCATCATGGGCTACACCGAGTACGAGCCTATCGCCCGCGAGTACAACGTGCCTATCGTGGTCACCGGGTTCGAGCCGCTCGACATCCTGCAGGGCGTGTACATGTGCATCAAGCAGCTCGAGGAGGGACGGGCGGAGGTGGAGAACGCCTACGCCCGGGCCGTGCGCCGCGAGGGCAACCTGCCCGCGCAGGACCTCATCGGCCAGGTGTTCATGGTCACGCCCCGCAAGTGGCGCGGCATCGGGGAGATCGGGGAGAGCGGCCTGGGCCTCACGCCCGAGTACGCCCGGTACGACGCCGAGCGCAAGTTCGGCGTGCAGGACTACCACGCCGACGAGTCGCCCGAGTGCATCGGCGGCGAGATCATGCAGGGCATAAAGAAGCCGTTCGAGTGCCCAGCGTTCGGCCTGCTATGCACCCCCGAACGCCCGCTGGGCGCGCCCATGGTCTC
>DASTEB010000008.1:0-7451 GCA_035710025.1 Chloroflexia bacterium | reverse complement strand
GAAGGTCACGTACGGGATGAAGTTCAGCTCCTGGCGCAGGTGGGCGGTGTACTCGTAGATGGTGTTGGAGTCCTTCTCCACCAGGTCCCACTTGTTCACCACGAGCACCATGCCCTTCGCCTCTTCGAGCACGTAGCCTGCTATGTGGGTGTCCTGCGCGGTAATGCCCTCTGTGGCGTCGATGACGAGCAGAACGACGTCGGCGCGCTGAATCGCACGGAGCGTGCGGATGACCGAGTAGCGCTCGATGCCGGGGTCGATGCGGCCGCGGCGACGGATGCCCGCGGTGTCGATCAGGGCAAGCTCGTGGGTCTCGGCTTCTTCGCCCTCGCCCTCGGTGTACACGAAGTCGGTGTCCACGGCGTCGCGGGTAGTGCCGGGCACGTCGGAGACAATCACGCGCTCCTGGCCGAGGATGGCGTTGAGCAGGCGCGACTTGCCGACGTTGGGCCGCCCGACGATGGCGATGCGTGTCATCTCTTCCTCTTCCCCCTCCTCGGGTTGTTCAGTGGGGAAGGCGGCGACGACAGAGTCGAGCAGGTCGCCGGTGTTGATGGAATGCTTGGAGGAGATGGGGATGGGGTCGCCCAGGCCTAGCTCGTAGAACTCGACTGCATTGAGGCGGCGCTCCTCTGAGTCGGCCTTGTTGGCCGCGAGGATCACGGGCTTGTCGGATGAGCGCAGCACCTCGGCGATCTCCTGGTCGGCGGCTGTGAGGCCGGTCTTGGCGTCGACCATAAAGAGGATGACGTCGGCCTCCTCGATGGCGGCCTCGGCCTGCTCGCGGGTGCGGCTCATTATGTCTTCTTCGGTGACCTCGCCCGAGGGGCCGGTGCCCGGCTCGGCCATCTGGCCCAGCACCATGCCGCCGGTGTCGATCACGGTGAAGTCGACGCCGTTCCAGTCGGTGTCGCCGTAGATGCGGTCGCGGGTCGTGCCGGGCTGGTCCTCGACGATTGCAACCTGCTCGCCGATGAGCCGGTTGAAGAAGGACGACTTCCCAACGTTGGGCCTGCCTACGATGGCGAGGACGGGTTTTGGCATTCTATGGGCACTCCTTGCCGGGTGTGATGCGAATGGGGAAAAGGCGAGCCGTATGCGCGGAAATCGGCGCTTGTTCGCCTTGCCGGGATAATTGGGTTTATTAGTCCAATGTACATTCTAGCACAGTGGCGGTCCGCGGGGCAAGATTCGCAGCGCGTTGCGCGGGGCGGCGGCGCGTCGTTATACTGTGGGCAGGCCCACAGGCACTGCCGGGGAAGCGGCAGTGCCTAACTTTGTCCGGGGGGATTACGGCCCGTGATGCAGGACGAGCGAGTAATCTTCGGCGAGCAGTACCGCAAGAGGCTTCGTGCGGCGCCTCCGGCAGTGCGTGTGAGCGCGCTGGCGGCCATCGCGGGATTCGCGGTGGCCATCCTCGCGGGCACGCTGCTGCTGTTGCTGCCGTTCGCCACCGCCGAGGGACGCTCGGCGCCGGTGGGGGTGGCGCTGTTCACGGCGGTATCGGCGGTGTGCGTGACGGGGCTTGTTGTGGTCGATACGGGGTCGTTCTGGTCGCCGTTCGGCCACTGGGTGATCCTGGGGCTTGCCGAGCTTGGCGGTCTGGGCTTCGGGGCGTACGCCACGCTGCTGTTCTGGCTGGTTGGGCGCAACATCTCACTGACCGACCGGCTGAACCTGCAGGCC
Organism: Chloroflexia bacterium; assembly: GCA_035710025.1. Classification (GTDB taxonomy): domain Bacteria; phylum Chloroflexota; class Chloroflexia; order QHBQ01; family JADMIH01; genus JADMIH01. The sequence goes on along the minus strand of DASTEB010000008.1, from coordinate 5,765 downwards.
CTGCTGCCGGGAAGCGCGCTCAACACGGTCGCCCGAACGGCGGTCTACATACTCGGCGCGACGCTGGTCGCGCAGATCGTGGGCGCGGTTGTGCTATTTGTCCAGTGGGCCGGCAAGTTCCCGCTGGACACCGCTGCATTCTTCGCGGTATTCCACTCGGTCTCGGCTTTCTGCAACGCGGGCTTCGACCTGTTCGGCAGCGTGAGCACGCCGGGACTAAGTCTCGCGTCTGAGAGGCATTCGTTCGTGGTGATGGGCGTCATCACGTCGCTGGTGATAATCGGAGGGCTTGGGTTCCCGGTGTTGAGCGAGATTGCCAGTTGGCGGCCGCGCCGGTGGCGCTGGTGGAGGGCGCGGCACGGGTTCGAGGTCAACGTGCCTCAGCCGCCCCTGAGCCTGCACGCGAGGCTCGTGCTGGTGTCGCACCTGGGCCTGTTCGCGGCAAGCATCGCGGTACTCTGGCTGATTGAGCTGGGTAACGCTAATACAATCGAGGGGCAACCCGCGGCCAACCAGTTCCTTGACGCTTTCAACGCGGCGGCCATGCCCCGAAGCGGGGGCTTCAGCACGATACCGCTTCTGGAATACACCCAGACCAGCCTGTTTGTCATGCTAGTGCTTATGTTCGTGGGGAGCGCATCGGCCGGCACGGGCGGTGGCGTGAAGGTGAACACGGTCGCGACGCTGCTTGCCAGCGTGGCGGCGACGATCGCCGGGCGGCCGCGCCCGCAGATATTCAAGCGGTCACTGCCTCAGGAGTCGATCAACAAGGCGTTGGCGGTCGTAGTTGTCTCGGCTATTATCCTCTCGTTGGGATCGATTGCCGTTAGCGTCACCGACCCGCAAATCCCGGTGCAGGTGCTCATATTTGACGTGGTGTCGGCATTTTCGACGGTGGGGCTGTCGCTGGGGGCGACGCCGGAGCTGTCCGAGGCCGGGCGGGTTGTCCTTGAGATTATGATGTTCACGGGGCGGCTTGGGCCGCTCACTATGGTGGCGCTGCTCTCGTCGCGAGAGAGGCCGCAGCCGTACAATTACGTCGAGGAGCCGGTGCTGATCGCATAGGCGGACTGCCGGATAGAGGGAGATCAGGATATGGCAAGAGGGGACTACGCGGTAATCGGACTTGGCAGGTTCGGGTCGGCCATCTGCAGGACGCTTCGAGCGCTGGGCCACGACGTGCTCGGTATCGACACGGATATGGACCTGGTGCAGCGTATGCGGCCGTTCCTGACAGACGCGGTGCAGGCCGACGCCACCGACGTGGACGCGCTGCGCGGGCTTGATATCGCTTCATACGACGCGGTCGTGGTGGCAATCGGCACCGATTTCGAGAATGCGATACTGGCGACGCTCGCGCTGAAGGAGCTGGGCGTTTCGCGGGTGCTGGCCAAGGCAGGCACGGCGACGGAACAGCAGGTGCTCGCCAAGCTAGGGGCCGACCTTGTGGTGTTCCCGGAGGACGACGCGGGCTACCGAGTTGCGCACAACCTTGTCTACCCGAACATCAGCGACTTCGTGGACCTGGGCGAGGACTACCTGATTCTCGAGGTGAGCGTGAAGCCCGAGTGGGAGGGACGCTCGCCCGCGCAGCTGGGAATGTCCACGGGTAGTAGCCGGATCGGTGCGGGCGGAGAATACGCGGGGCTGCAGATACAGCTGCTCAGGCGGGGCAAGCGGCTGATTTGCCTGCCCGACCCTGAGATGCCGCTGGCGCACGGCGACGTGCTCGTGCTTGTGGGCACACACCGCGACCTGGCGGGGCTGCAGCGCTAGGTGGCGGCTCCCGCGGGGGCATGATGCGCCTGTTCTGATGGGGAAATGGGTGCGATGGGCGGCACCGCCGCCTCGATACCGAGGGCAGCGGCGGCCGGGGCCAGGCGCTCGTTCAGGTAGAGCCGGTCGCGCATGGAGAGGAGCTTGCGATCGGCATCCTCGCGGATGGCGAGCACGTGCTCGATAAGGGCGACCCGCTGCTCTTGCAGGTCCGTGCGTTCGGCCACCTCGGCTATCACGTCGAGCATCTTGGCCGCGACGGTGGCGTCCGCCATGCCGTAGCGCCTGATCTGGTCGAAGGCCTGCGACACCATGCTCTCGAACGTCGGTCCGAGGGTGACCAGGCGGGGCTTCCCCTCCGAGCCGCATAGTACGTGGCGGGGAATGTCTCGGCCCGCGAGGGTGCGGAGCACACTGCTAATCTCGTTCAGGCTCATTACGGCCGTGTTGGGGTCGTTGATGGCCGGTGAGAGCGCTTTGATGGCGATGTCCGAAAGCTGCAGGAGACCGTACTGAGGGTCCTGCAAGATCGTGCGGTGATGGCCGAGCGAGAAGCACGAGTGCACGGCCCTCCGGACCGACTGTGTGACGCGCGCCGCCGGGCCGACAAGCGACAGAGCCTCGCCCTTGACCACGAAGCGCCCCACGCCCTTGTGCATGACGATCAACAGGTCGCTACGCTCGGCCATGTGCATCAGGTAGTCGGTGTCCACGGCCTGAATGTAGCCGTCGGTGCGCGATTCCACTTCTACGGTGTTCCGCTCGTCCACCAGCACTCCCACCTCTTCTTCGGTGAGCGCGCTGTGAACGTGCGTGGGATACAGGCTCTCGATGGCTTTGCGTGTCTGCGAGCCGACGCGCCGGATGATGTGGTAGGCCTGGATCGACTCGGAGATGTGGTGAATGAAGAGCACGAACAGCGCAAGGTCTACGATGGCGAGCACGAGCGCGACGGAGGTCGATAGCAGCGGTACGAACGGGTTGTCGCTTTCCAGGCGGACGGTGCGCAGGATGAGCAGGCAGTAGACGAACGTGCCCAGCAGCATGCCCAGAACGATCTGGTTGGTGTTGTCGTCCATGAAGCTGTGGATGGTGCGCGAGGCGTACTGGCTTGAGGCGAACGAGAACACCACGATGGTGAAGGAGAAGGCGACCGCGGCCACCGACAGGATCGACCCCGCGATGGTCGAAAGCATGTCGCGCGTGCCTTCGGGGCCTGCTTCGAACAGCACGGGCAGGCGTTTCGTTACCTCGTCGCCCAGGGCGCGGTCGAGCGCCACCATGCCGAAGGAGAGGGCGAAATACGCGGCGACGATGGCGAGCGGCACGAACCAAAGGCTGCCCTGCAGCCTATCCCAGATGCGTTTTAGGCGGATCAGCATGAAGCGCTCCTGACCGGTAGGGAGTACGCAAACGAAGCGAACGACGTAGGACTTCGGACGGTTGTAGGCGGGGCGTGCGCGCTGCTATAATAGTACGCGCGCCCGCGAACAAGGTGCCGCGCATTAGTTTGTCTCTCGCAACCATTATAGAACCACTGTATATAGCGATGTCCAGCACGATCCTGACGGTCTACGACCTGTCAAAGAGCTACAACATATATCCGATCTTCGAAGGCGTCGGCTTCACCCTGAACGCGGGCGAGAAGGCCGCCCTGGTGGGGCCGAACGGCGTCGGTAAGTCCACCCTGCTGAAGATAATCGCGGGGCAGGAAACGGCTTCGGGCGGCTCTGTGGTCAAGGCCAAGACGCTTCGCGTGGTGTACGTACCGCAGGAGGCTGCGTCGTCGTTCGCGTCGGAGTCGGACCTATCATATTCGCCCGAAGATACGCTGTACAATGCCATGCTCGACGCCGTCGGGCCGGTGCGCAGCCTGCAGGAGCGCTTGCGCGAACTTGAGGCGGAGATGGCGGGCGTTAAGGGCGGCGAGTGGGACCGTCTGATGGCGCAGTACGAGGTCGTGACGCACCGCTTCGAGATGGCGGGCGGGTACGACCTGGAGCACCGCGTCGAGCAGGTGCTGGGCGGCCTGGGGTTCAATCCCGAGCAGTACGAGCAAACGCTAAGCACGATGAGCGGGGGGCAGAGGACCAGGGCCGCGCTCGCGAGGGCGCTGCTGGCCGACCCTGATTTGCTGCTGCTGGACGAGCCGACCAACCACCTCGACATTGAGGCGATAGAGTGGCTCGAGTCATTCCTGCTGCAGTGGCGAGGCACGCTGCTGGCCATCGCGCACGACCGCCGCTTCCTGAACAAGGTGACGAGCCGCACCCTCGACATGGAATTCACCAAGCCCAAGTCGTTCACGTGGTACTCGAAGAGCGGCGAGTTGCGCGACGGAGGCGAGGTGCCCGCATACAGCCGACTGCAAGACTACCCCGCGGGCTACGAGAAGTACCTGCAGCTAAAGGCCGAGCGGTACGAGCGGATGCTGGCCGAGTACGAGGCGCAGCAGGAGACGATATCGCGCACCTGGGACTTCATCAGGCGGTACAAAGAGGGGCAGAAGAAGCGCCAGGCGTTCGGGCGTCTGAAGCGGCTGCAGCGGGCGCACAACGAGGGCCTGCTGGACCGTCCGGCCGAGCGTGCTCAGTTACGGCTGACGCTGCGGGCGCACGTGCGCTCGGGGCAGAGCGTGTTCGAGGCTGAGGACCTGGTGATCGGGTACCCGGGGAAGGTGTTGGCTCGGTGCCCCGACCTCGAGATCGAGCGGGGCGAGCGAGTTGCGCTGATCGGGCCGAACGGCGTGGGAAAGACCACGCTGCTCAGGACGATGATGGGGCAGCACGCGCCGCTGGCCGGGCACCTGGAGCTCGGGCACAACGTGCGCTTCGGGTATTATGCGCAGGCGCACGAGGGGCTGGACGCGCGTAATACGGTGCTGGAGGAAGTACGCTCGGTGCGCAACATGACCGAGGAGGCGGCGCGCGACTTGCTGGGCAAGATGCTCTTCTCGGGCGACAACGTGTACAAGCAGGTGGGCGACCTGAGCGGCGGCGAGCGCAGCCGGGTCGCGCTGACCAAGCTGACGCTGACCGATGCCAACTTCCTGATCCTTGACGAGCCGACCAACCACCTTGACCTCGACGCGCAGGAAGCGCTCACCGAGGTGCTGACCAACTACGACGGCACCATCCTGTTCGTATCGCACGACCGCGCGTTTATCGACGACCTGGCGAGCCAGGTGTGGGTGATGGACAACGGCACGCTCGCGGCGTACGACGGCAACTACACCGACTACCTGGCCGAGAAGGCGCGGCGCGAGGCCGTTGCCGCCGGGGCGGTAGCGGTGAGCACGAACGGCAAGGCGCAGCCCGCGGCCGCGGTGAAGGTGGACACTCGCGAGCAGAGTAAGGCCGCGCAGCGGCAGAACCGCGCGGGCGAGCGAGAGCGCGCCAGGCTGCTCAAGCGCAAGGAGGCGGCCGAAGGGCGCGTGTCTGAACTTGAGGAGCGGCTGAACTCCTGCTCGGATAAGTTGACGCGGGCCACCGAGCAGCGCGACCTCGACGAGATAGTCAAGCTGGGCACAGAGTACGCGGCCCTCGAAGAGGAGCTTGACCGCGCCTACGCCGAGTGGAACAGCCTGGAGGAAGAGGTACAGGCGGAGGCGTAACGCTCCGGCTTCGTGGTACAATGTGCCCGCCGGAGCACCCGCCCATTCCACCTCCGGCGAACCCTAATCAATGCCCTATCATGGTAAAATCCTGCTCGGCCTGACCGGGAACATCGCGTGCGGCAAGAGCACGATCCTGAAGCAGCTTGAAGAGCTTGGCGCGCACACCATCGACGCCGACGCGCACGTACACAGAGTGATGCTGAAAGGCGGTCCGGCGTACTGGCCCGTGGTGTCCGAGTTCGGCCCCGGCATCCTGGCCGAGGGCGGCGAGATCGACAGGCACGCCCTCGGGCAGATCGTGTTCGCCAGGCCCGTCCGGCTGCGCAAGCTCGAAGAAATCGTACACCCCATCGTGCGCAGGGAGATCGACCGC
>DASTEB010000007.1:0-2986 GCA_035710025.1 Chloroflexia bacterium | reverse complement strand
GGAAACGCCGACAATGCCGATGGCAAGGGCGATATTGGCGGCCAGCATCACGCCGGCGGGCTGGAATGCCGCCCACATGGCCCCGGCGGCGAGCAGCGTCCACAGGAAGTTGGTGTAGCCCTCGACCAACTCGCCCGGGTTGTACACGAGGCCGTTGCCCTGGAGCATGTTCCAGGCATACCGGTATGAAATGTAGGCGTCGTCCATCTCCCAGTCGCCAAAAACCCGCCCGGCGACCACGAGCCAGGCGAGCGCCGCCGCGAGCAGGAGCCCCAACGCAGGCCGCGACCTCGAGGTGAGGACGGCCGCAAGGGCGAGCGACCCGCCGGCAAGCACCGCTTCAACTGAAGACGGTATGGCGCGCGGGCTGTAGGTCAGGTAGAGCGCCACGGCCGTTGCGAGGGCCAGCGCGGCGTACGTGACGGCCCAGCGCAAGCCAAGACGAGCGGCTGCGAGGACGACGACGCCGACGGCCGCGCCCCACAGCAATCCCGCGAAGAGCACGGTCTCGATCTCGGGCCGCGCGATCACGGTGATGCGCTCGACGGCCACGCCTAGCGTGCGGGGGTCGCCTGGGAGCGGCACGGCCTCGCTCTGGATCTCGACCTGCACGTGAGATCGGTCAAGGTACGGTCCGGGATAGAGGCGCGTGTCGATCTCCGCTACGACCTCCTGGAACTCACGCCCGGCAAGGAAGGTCGCGGCGTCGTGGCCGTTTATGCGCAGGATTGCTTCGACGGGCTGCTGGCCTGGCGCCCACGCCGAGGCCACACGGGCGCTTACGGTGATGCGCTCGCCCGCGTTAGCGCCATAAGGAAACGTAAGGGTGGCGTGGCCGTTGGTCCAGCGATAGGCCGTGCCGTCTGGAAGCTGCTCGGGCGCGTGGAAGCCTAGAGCGTGGCGGATCGGGTCGTACACCACGTCGGTGGGAGCCGGGACCTCGGACAGAGCGGCCACGCGGGGGCGTGGCGGAGCAAGCGTCGCTATGGCGAGATGGAATGCCAGCGCAAGCAGCGCCGCGATGAGAGCCCACGAGAGCGCGCGCACGTTGGCAGCAGTCAGAACCTGCTGCCTCAGAGCACCGCCTGCCCGAGGTGTGACGGCCTGCGTTGTGGGCACCAAGCACCGCCCGTGCGAAACTCAGCGCGCGTGCGCATCGACGTGGTATAGGTTCGCGCCTGAACCGATTATACCATGCAGGACGCACGGCTCAACTGGCGGCGCGTCTAGGAGAGCAGCGCCGAGATGCCTTTGAGAGGGATTGCGACCCAGGTTGGGCGGTTGTTCATCTCGTACACGAGCTCGTAGACCGCTTTTTCCAGCAGATATGCGGATAGGAGCACCCGCAAGCCGTCTTCGCCCTCCGGGAGAAGTCCCGAGCCTTCCGTCGTGGCGAGGTATTCTCGCAGGAACGCGGCGCTGGTCCAGTAGTACCACGCGTCGGCCCAGCGCTCGGCGTCCCGGTCACCTGCCACCTTGCGGTTGTGCGCTCGGCCGTGGTTGAACAGCCCCGAGTAGGCAGCGTAGTGGAACGAGCGCACCATGCCCGCGACGTCCTTCAGCGGCGAGTGCTTGCGCCGCCTATCGGCGAGGTTGCGCACAGGCTCGCCCTCGAAGTCGATGATGTAGAACTCGCCGCCGGTGTAGAGCACCTGGCCGAGATGGTAGTCGCCGTGGACACGCGTGCGCAAGCCGCCGGTGTCGCTGCCGATCAGCGGGCTGAAGTGCCTCTCGATGGTTTCGCTTCGCGCGAGGACGTCGGCGGCCTCGTCCCTGGCGTCGGGCAGAATCTCGCCCTGCCTGGCCCTGAGCAGGCCGAACGCCTCGTCGGCGAGGAGACGCATGGCGGCGTACATGTGCTCGCGGTGCTCGATATCGAGCGGCTCAGGCTCGAACGCCGGGCCCCCGCCGACGCGCGCCAGGGCAAGGTGCATTCGCGCCGTGGTCCGCCCAAGCTGCGCCGCCGAGCGTAAATACCCGACCGACACATCGTCGAGCCCCTCGGGCGCGCTGTGGCGCGACAGCTCAATCAGGTCAGGGGTGGGCACCTCGGCGAGACGGGTGTCCGGCGTACCCTCAAGCGCGGAGCGGAAGTAGTCCACGAGCGTCTCAATCGTGTAGCCCCAGGCGTCGCCGCGGTTGGGCACGTACCCCTGCAGCACGGCGAGGGTCAGTGGCTCGCCGCCGGGCTGGACGTACTCGAGAGCCCCGCCCAGCGGGGGCGTTTCTGCGAAGTTGGCCGTCTGGAGCGCACGGCCGATCTCAAGCTCCGGGCTGGTGCCTTCCTCGAGTCGGCGGAAGAGCTTCAGGATCAGCGCCTGCCCGTACAGGATCGACGTGTTGCTCTGCTCGGTGCCCAGCACCGAAGGCGTGAGGTCGGTCCCCGCGGGCGCGAGGGACGCTAGCTCGGGCGTGCTCCAGGCTACGATGTCGCCGCGCTCGCCGGCCCAGCGGTGTCCGGTCGCCACCGCATCGAGCAGGCCCGATGCGAAGTCGGCGTCGAAGATGGCATCAGTGGCGATGAGTGTGCGCCGGACCGCCGCGGCGTCCACCTGCCACGTGGCGATCAGCCCGTGTGCGGTCAGAGCCTCAGCGCCTATCTCCGACGCCAGCACGACGTTCAGCGGCAGGACGTAACGCTGCGAGTCCCCGTCCTCGTAGGCAACTTCAGCGATCGCAATGTAGGTGCGGTGCGACTCGCCGTGGACTATCGCCAGGCTGTCCACGAAACGCACCTCGCGGATCGTGCGGGCCTTACCGCCAAACCAGCGGCGCGTGCTGATATAGCCGGGTAGTTCGCGCTCTATTGCCCGGCGGTTTGTGTCGTCATGGAGGTCGAGGGAGACGCCCGAGGGGGTGGTGTTGTCCATGCAGTGTTGCTCCTGGGCCTACACGTAGTAATCGTAGTCCTGCTCGCTCCGGACGTTGCGCGCGATTCGAAGAATGTGAGCAGGAATCTGGTTTGGGTGCAGTTCAACGTAGTTGC
>DASTEB010000006.1:0-3277 GCA_035710025.1 Chloroflexia bacterium | reverse complement strand
GGGCTCATCCGCAGCACCTCCTCGCCGTGCCACAGCCCCCGGTCGAGCGATTCGCGGATCAGGCTCAAGGCAAGCTCGGGCCTGTCGGTGCGCGCCGCCATGCACGAGCGCAGGTAGAGCACCTCGTACTCCTGCGCGCGGTCGGTGAAGCGGCCGCCCTCGGCCGTGAGCAGGTCGTACATCTCGCCGTACTTCTGCTCGTTGTACAGGGCCATGACCTCGGCGTGGAAGTCTTCGTAAGTGCGTGTATCCAACCCTAATACCTCCTGTCGCTCTGCGTGATGCTATCTACCCGCCGGCACCAGCTTGTGCACCGCCGGGATGACCTGCTCGGCCAGCACGTCGAACGCGCCCGGTATGTGCGCGATGGACGTGTTGAAGATGGCGTGGTCGGTGCCCACCTCGGCCAGCGCGTGGAAGTGCTCGACCGCCTGGGCCGGGGTCATCGGCACCTGGTACTCGGGCATCTCAAGCTTGCCCTCGGGTATCGTGCCGTCGGGCGTGACGATCAGCGCGCTCAGCGTGGTCTTCTCGATCTGCTCGTAGGGTCGCCCGACCTCGTCGCACCGCTCCTTGAGCACCGCGTACTTGCGCCGCGCGTACTCCACCCCGCGCATGGGGTCCACCCCCTCGTCGGTGATCACAATCAAGTTGCACGCCTCGCCGTACTTCGCGATGAGGCGGAAGGTCTTCTGCTCTCCGCTGCCGCCGATCATGATGGGCGGGTGGGGGCGCTGCACCGAGTTGGGCGAGTTGAGCGTCTCGGCAAGCTGGTAGTGCTTGCCGTCGAAGGGTCCGACCTCGCCCGACCACATCTGGTGGGCGATCTGCAGCGCCTCCTCCAGCATCTCGAACCGTTCCGCAAGGGACGGGAAGGGCACGCCGAGCCCATCGTGCTCGCGCTCATACCACGCGGCCCCCACGCCAAAGTACGCACGGCCGCCCGACAGCACGTCGAGCGCGGTCGCCGTCTTGACGAGGATGGCCGGGTAGCGGTAGGTCACCCCCGTGACCAGCGTGCCGAGCATCACCCGCTCGGTCAGCGCGGCGGCGTAGTTGAGCGCGCTGTAGCCCTCGAGCATCTCGCGCTCGGGCGGGCCCCAGCCGCCAAGCTGGAAAAAGTGGTCCATCACCCACACGCTGTCGAAGCCCGCGGATTCCGCGTCGCGCACTATCCGCCCGAAGTTCTCGCCCAGGCGCTCGGTGCCGCCGGGGTAGGTGAAATAGGGAATCTGAAGTCCGATCTTCACTCTCTTGTACTCCCTCTTTGAGTAGTGTGCGCGGGGATTCGGGGCGCATCGCCTGGCGGCGAGTACGGGCTGGGGACACAGCTCCGCGTGTCCCTCGGGGCAGGGCGCCCCTGCGCTGAGGCTAAGCGGGGCCGGCGGGGCGGAAGGGGGAAGTCCGCTTAGACAAACATTATACAACCGCGGACAGCGGGGCGTTCAATTTCGGTTGCCAGGGATCCTGGTGGCCTGCGACCAGACGACCTGCCACTGCCCGTCGCGCTTCTCGTAGGAGTCGGTGTGCCAGGTGTTGGCCACGTCCAAAGTGCCGCCCACCATGATCTCGATATGGGCGCGGTAACGTATGACTGCCCCATCGCCGTACACCCGCACCTCGATCTCCGAGGTCGGCTCCCACACGAGGTAGTCAACCTCGCCCGACGCGATATCCCCCAGGTACTCTTCCCGCGAATACGTCCCTCCGCCCGGTGTGACCAGTTGAAAGCCCTCCGCGTGCAGCCGCCACGCGACTTCCATGTCCGCGTCGACCAGGGCGCGCAGACGCTCGCGCTCGGTGGCGCGGATGATGTCGGCTTCGGGGTGTTCCTCGGGGTTCGCTGCTTTTTCCATCGCGCTTTTTCCTCCTTACCTACCGCCAGCTATGCCGGGTAGTGTATACTATAGCTGTTTCACAGGTAAACGGCTCGTCAACCCGCTGTACTCGGACGCTTAGGTAGTCGAGATGAAACGGCGCACAACAGCCATAGTTGCAGCATTGGCGTTGGCCCTATTGCTTCTCGCGATAGGAGTAGCATTCGCCAGCCAGCAGAATAACCCCACAGCACTGCCAGGTAGCAACCAGGGCACTCCGAGCGAGCCTACCAGAAGTCCGACCAAGCCGGCCCGCCAAATGCAGGCGACCACAATCCTGCTAGGCGACGTTGAAGTGCCCATGCCTGCAAGCGCAACCGGAGTCCTGACGTGGCCGGGCGGGATACAGAACCAGCCGCCGGAGCTGCGCTACAAGGCACTCGGTATCACGAGCGACATCGCGACCTTCTATGACACCAATGTGCAGGGCAAGGGTTGGTCGCGGGTCGGCGGCTACGCTGACGATACTTCGGCCGGAAGGGTCTATCTGTGGACACCCTCCAATGACTTCCCGCACAGGCTGGTGCTCTCTCTCCATGCTCTACCGGTAGTTGACGATGCAGGCAGCCAGTCCTCGATTGACGTGAACTTGAGCGTTGTAAAATGGCCGTATGCAACCAGGCTGCCGCGCCTCCCCGATGCAACCAATATCGTTACCGAGGATCAGAGTCTAAATGGGCCCTTTGTCACACGCGTGACAACTTATTCGACAGCGGCCGACGTGCAGGACGTCAGGGAGTTCTACCTACGCGAGATGGCTCGAAGCGGCTGGAGCGTCGAGTACCGCACTCCCGTTGCCGGTGACGATTCTAGTCTGCTTCTGCGCTTCTTAGATCCGGCGGGCGGCCTGGATGGGGTCAAAGATACACGGGTAGACCTGGCGGCCGAGCCCAACCCGGACGGCGGAACGCTCGTCACGCTCGCGGCATATGGCTCTGACCTACCGCGCAAAGCTGATCGCTGATATGGTACGCCGAGCCACTTCCCGCACTACCCCTTCCACGTCTTGCGCAGCACCCACACCCAGTTCTCGTGCGTGATCTTGCGCAGGGCCACGTCGTCGTAGCCGTGCTCCTGCAGCGCTGCCACCACCTTGCGCAGCCCCGCCACGTCGCCTATGCGTGAGGACACCGTCGCCCCGTCGAAGTCGGAGCCGAGGCCCACACGGTCTATCCCGATGCGCCCTGCTATGTAATCCACGTGGCGCACTATCTCCTCGATAGTCGTATCGGGCTCGGGGCGGCCGTCGGCGCGCAGGTCGCGCACGTTGAAGTTCACCCCGGTCATCCCGTCCGACTCGCCTACCGCGTCGATCTGCTTATCGGTGATGTTGCGCGTCGAGGGGCACAGCGCGTGCGCGGCGGTGTGCGTCACCACCAGCGGCGCGTCGGTTATCCCGG
>DASTEB010000005.1:0-5608 GCA_035710025.1 Chloroflexia bacterium | reverse complement strand
GGGGGCCTCGAGCCAGCACACATACATGGTCGCGTCGTTCTCGGTGGCAGTGTAACGCGCCAGGACGCCCGCCCTGCCCTTGCCGGAAGCTTTGAAGGTGGCGGCGATGTAGCCGTCCTTGATCTGCTCGGCCACGGTGGGGTAGCTCAGAAGCTGCCAGCCCTTGTCGGCACGGATGGTCAATTCACCCTGTGCCAGCGCCACCGACCCGCCTTCGATCTCTCCGACGCCCCAGATGTCGGGGTCAGGATCCCGGAAGTCGTCGTCAATCACTGTGGTCCAACCCTCGGGCACTCCGGCAGCTGCCTGTGGAGCTGCATTAGAGATCATAGGCAGCACGGACGCATCGCCTGTACCGGGCTCTTCCGGCAGGATGGCTTTTCTACTCAGCAGCCCGACGGGGCTTGACGATTGTGCGGCGGGTGTGAGCTCCGGCGAACCGGCTCCCGCCCCGGCAGGTGCAACCGGAGTGGGCGTCGGCTGGGCTGCGCAACCGGAGAGCAACAGCGCGAGCAGCACCAGCAGCGGCAAATAGCGGCGCATGATAAGCTTCCTATACTATGTAATGGAGAATGTATGGATAGGTGTCGCTCGGTTGCAGGATCGTCCCTTATAAGGGCAGGCGAGCCGCGCCTTAGAACAGACAGGCTAGAGGTCTGCCCGGGAGGCCCGCCGCGCAACCGGCTCACAAAAGTATACTTACGTCAGGACGCCTTGCACTCAGCCGAAAGGCCTACCGCTCAGGATATTGGGGTGTATCGTATGCGCCGCCGCCCCGAGGCACGGGTAGTGCTCTGCCCACTTCCGGTATAATAGGCAAACCTTAATTCTTCTGCGGCCCTGCCTTAATCCCCCTTTAATCATGGCGCGTTAAAGTTGTATCCTACGAGGGCCGCATGCCGGCTCTCTTGCTCTCGACCCGTACCGCTACAACCCTCCCTACCGGTACGACCCCACGTCTTTCAGGCCCGTGGTTCCCTTGAGGTATTTGCTATGAAGGTGGAGCGCATTTCCTCCGGCCTTGAAACGACCACCGGCGAATCCGACATGCCCGTCTGGCAGCCCTGGCTGGAGCGTCTGCGGCACCTCCTCTCGCGGGCGCGCGGCGCTGTGATCTTCGCCGCGGGCGTCGCGGCCGCGTTCCTTGCCCTCCTCCTGTACGAGCTGGCGACCCCCGACCCTAAGCTGTTGACCATGCGCGAGGTGAGCGAGACGGTGGCCCAGGCTATCGCGTCGGCTACGCCACAGCCGCCTCTTTCGGCCAACGTGTACGAGGTGATACGGCCGTCGCTCGTCCTCATACAGGCGCAGGGCGCGGGCGAGGAAGATGGAGGACTCGGCAGCGGCGTCGTTGTTAGCCAACAGGGCGACATCCTCACCAACTTGCACGTGGTCGAAGGGGCCACAGACATCAAGGTCACCTTCGCCGACGGCACGGAGTCGAGCGCGATGGTGACGGGCTCTCAGCCGGAGAACGACATCGCAGTGCTGAGCGCCGTGCAACCCCCGGAGCTGATCATACCGGCCGTGCTGGGCAACCCCAACGCCGAGCGGGTGGGCAGCGAGGCGTTTGTCGTGGGCAACCCATTCGGCCTGTACAGCTCGATGAGCTCAGGCGTGATCTCCGGTTTCAACAGGACGTTCCAGCCGGAGAACAGCGAATACAGGATGGAGAACCTTATACAGATAGACGCCGCCGTCAACCCGGGCAATTCGGGCGGGCCTCTGCTCAACCGCCACGGCGAGGTGATCGGCATCGTCACGGGGCTTGCCAATCCGACCGACCAGGGCTTCTTCGTGGGGGTCGGCTTTGCCGTGCCGATCACCATCGCGGCCCCGGCGGCAGGCGCGCCGCCGTGGTGATGCGTGATGCGTGACGCGTGAACTCTCGCGAGCACCGATGGTTACTCCGCACTATCCAGTAAGGACAAACTCACGTATCAAGCATCACGCATCAGGACCATCTCGCAAAAGGAGATCAATCTATGGACTATGCGGTGAAGACCGATAAGCGGGCCGAGAGCGGGCTGCCCATGGAGCGGGTGCTCTACGAGGTAAAGCGGGTGATCGTCGGCCAGGACCACCTGCTTGAGAGGATGGTGGTCGCGCTGCTGGCGCGCGGGCACATCCTCGTCGAGGGGGTGCCCGGGTTGGCAAAGACGATGGCCATCAAGACCCTGGCGCAAGCCATCGGCGGGGAGTTCAAGCGCATCCAGTTCACGCCCGACCTCGTGCCCGCCGACCTGGTCGGCACGCGCATCTACAACCAGAAAACTGGCGAGTTCAACACCTCGCTCGGCCCGGTCTTCACCAACCTCCTGCTGGCCGACGAAATCAACCGCGCCCCCGCCAAGGTGCAGAGCGCGCTGCTCGAAGTGATGCAGGAGCGGCAGGTCACCATCGGCGTCGACACCTTCAAGGTGCCAAATCCCTTCCTGGTGCTCGCGACCCAGAACCCCATCGAGACCGAGGGCACCTACGCCCTGCCCGAGGCGCAGGTCGACCGCTTCATGCTCAAGGTGCAGGTGGACTACCCTAGTCCCACCGAGGAGTTCGTCATCGTGGAGCGTATGACGGGCGCGCTGGATGCGGTGCAGGAGGTGCTGACCACCGAGCAACTGCTTGCCCTGCAGCAAGAGGCCGACAAGGTATACGTCGACCCGGCCCTCATCGAGTACGCCACGCGCATCGTGGGCGCGACCCGGGCCCCGAGCGGCATCGGCCTGAAGGATCTGGAGCCGTATATCATGTTCGGCGCAAGCCCCCGGGCCTCCATCAACCTGATACTGGCCGGACGCGCACTCGCTTACGTTCGCGGGCGCTCCTACGTCCTCCCTCCCGACGTGCTGGACGTGGCCCTCGACGTGCTGCGCCACCGGCTGGTGCTGTCCTACGAAGCCCTGTCAGATAACGTGAGCAGCGACGATCTGCTGCGCAAGATCATCGAGCGCATTCCCGTTCCCGTGGTGCCGCTACATGAGCACGCCAAGTTCCACAACCGCGCAAGCGCCTGAGCGCGTCCTGCTGCGCCTCGACTGGCAGGTCATCCGCCGCCTCGACGGGCTGCTGCAGGGCGACTACCGCAGCCTGTTTTACGGTTACGGCGTGGACTTCGCCGATCTGCGCGAGTACCAGCCGGGCGACGACGTGCGCTACATCGACTGGAACGTCACGGCCCGGCTCGACACGCCCTACGTCCGCCAGTACACCGAGGACCGCGAGATCACCGCGTGGTTCCTGCTCGACCTGAGCCCCTCGATGGACTTCGGCACGCAGCACAGCCTGAAACGCTCTGTGCTGGTCGATTTCGTTGCCACGGTAGCGCGCCTGCTCACCCGCCATGGCAACCGCGTGGGGGCGGTGTTCTACGGCAGCAAGGTCGACCGCGTGATCCCGGCGGGGAGCGGGCGCATACAGGTCCTGCGCCTGATCAACGACCTGCTCAAGCAGCCGCAACTGCCCCGCGCCCCCTTCACCGACCTGACCCCGCTGATCGGGGCCGGGCTGCAGGGGATCAAGCGGCGCTCGCTCGTGTTCGTCGTGTCCGACTTCATCAGCGCGCCGGGGTGGGAGCGGCCCTTGAGCCTGCTCAAGCGCCACCACGACGTGATCGCCGTTCGCCTGTGGGACCCTCGTGAGGTGGAGCTGCCCGATATCGGTCCGATCATCGTGGAGGACGCCGAGACGGGCGAGCACCTCTACGTCGACACCCACGACCGCGCCTTCCGCAGGCGCTTCCGCGAGGCGGCCCGGCAGCGCGAAGCGTCCCTGGCAGCCGCCTTCAAGCAGGCAGGCGTGGATACCCTGCCGGTATCGACCGATGAAGACCTGGTGCGTGCCATAGTGCGGTTCGCGACGCTGCGCCGGCAGCGCTTCGCTTCGAGCCGGAGGCACGCGTAGACCCGATTGTCATTCGCTATGAATTGAACCGGACCCGGAAATGACGTTCATCTGGCCGACAATGCTGATATTGCTGATGGCTGTACCGCCGCTCATCGCGGCCTACTTACACGTGCAGCAGCGGCGGCAGCGCCTGGTGGCGTTGTACGGCAACCCTGCGCTCGTGGCGAGACCCGCAGGGCGGCGGCCTGGCGCGTTCGGGGCGGCGCGGCGCCACATTCCCGCTGCGCTCTTCCTGCTCGCCCTGGTGGTCCTCATCGTGGCGCTGGCGCGCCCCCAGGCGATGGTCAGCCTGCCGCGAGTGCAGGGCACGGTGATCCTCGCATTCGACGTTTCGGGCAGCATGGCGGCCGACGACCTGAAGCCGACACGCCTGCAAGCGGCCAAAGCAGCGGCCGTAAGCTTCGTGGAGCGCCAGCCCTCGACAGTGCAGATCGGCGTGGTGTCGTTCAGCGAGGGCGGTTTCCCGACCCAGCCGCCGACCAACGACCGGGCGGCTGTGCTGGCGGCGATCGAGCGCCTCACGGTGCAGCGCGGTACCGCGGTGGCGCGAGGTATAGAGGCTGCACTCGCGGCCATCGCCGTGGACAAGAACCCGCCCCTCATGCTCGCCGAGCCGTCCGGCACGCCGGCGGCAACGTCCACGCCCGTGCCCGAAGGTACCTATACGTCAGCCGTTATCGTCCTGCTCTCGGACGGCGAGAACAACCAGTTCCCCGACCCGCTGGAGACCGCGCAGACGGCCGCCGACCGCGGCGTTCGCATCTACACGGTGGGCATCGGGAGCGCGGAAGGGGCGATGCTGAATATCGAGGGGTTCTCCGTACGCTCGAGGCTTGACGAGCAGACCCTGCGCCAGATATCGGGGCTGACCGGCGGCACCTATTACGGGGCCGAGAATGAAGAAGAGCTGCACACCATATACGACAATCTCAACCCCGAGCTGGTGATCAAGCCGGAAGAGATGGAAGTGACTTCGCTGTTCGCCGGGGCAGGGCTCCTCATCCTGACGATCGGCGGCATGTTGTCGCTGGTGTGGCTTGGACGCTTGCCGTAACGGCAGTGGCGAGGGGTGAGGGTTGAGGGACAAGTGAACTCTCGCGAGCGCCGATGCTTAGGCTGCACTAGATGCCAATGATAAAGCTCACGCATAACATAGCAGGTTCCATCACGTATCACGCACTGCCTACTCACCCCTCACCCCTCGTCCCCCGCCACTCGTCTGGAGGTAGAGCATGACGTTTCTCTGGCCCGGGGCCTTTCTACTTCTGGGGTTGGTGCCCCTGATGATCGGGGCATACGTGTGGTCGCTGCGGCGCAAGCGCGTGGGGCTGCGCTACTCGAGCCTTAGCCTGGTGCGGGCGGCCCTCCCGCGATACTCGCGCCTGAGACGCCACCTTCCCTTTGCCATCTTCCTCATGGCCCTCGGCAGCCTGGTCGTGACCCTGGGACGCCCGGTGCAGATCGTGAGCGTGCCGAGCGGGCAGACGACGATCATCCTGGCGCTGGACGTGTCGGGCAGCATGAGGCAGCAAGACGTCTTTCCTAGCAGGCTGCAGGCCGCGAAGTCGGCCGCGTTGTCATTCATCGAAGGCCAGAAAGCCTCGGCGCGGATCGCCATCGTAGCGTTTGCCGGCTGGTCGGAACTTATCCAGCCCGCGACGACCGATCGCGATGCCCTGCGCAGCGCCGTGCTGAGCCTGACCAC
>DASTEB010000004.1:0-2710 GCA_035710025.1 Chloroflexia bacterium | reverse complement strand
TGCCCGCGTTCGCCCAGCAGCCCGGGCCCGATGTCTGCGCCAACTGCCACGAGGACCAGGTCAAGGCCTTCTCGGGCAGCATCCACGGCAAGACCGCCCATCCGCGCTCGCCCGCGGCCGCCGGCCCCGGCGCCTGCGCGTCGTGCCACGGCGACGGAGCCGCGCACGTCCAGGCGGGAGGCGGCAAAGGAGTCGGAGGCATGATCAACCTGTCCTCCAAGACCATCCCCGCCGACCAGCGCGACCGTACCTGCCTCAACTGCCACGAGGCGAACCGGCACCTGGCCTTCTGGGATTCCGGCAAGCACCGCAAGAACGACGTCTCCTGCAGCGATTGCCACAGCGTGCACATGGGCGTGGGCCAGCAGCTGAAGGTCAAGGGCGCGCAGATCGCGCCGATGACCACCACCTCGCGGGTGCCGCAGCAGGAGGTGTGCTTCAACTGCCACCGCGACATCAAGGCGATGGTGATGCGTCCCTCGCACCACCCGATCGTCGAGGGCAAGATCCAGTGCACCAGCTGCCACAACCCGCACGGGGCGCTGACCGCGGCGATGGTGAACGCGGAGAGCGTCAAGGAGCTGTGCACGAGCTGCCACGCCGACAAGCGCGGCCCGTTCATGTTCGAGCACGCCCCGGTCGAGGAGAGCTGCCTGAACTGCCACAACCCCCACGGCACGCGCGCCGCGAAGCTGCTGAACGAGAAGCTGCCCAACCTGTGCCAGGACTGCCACGACGCGGCCCAGCACCCGGGCACCATCTACGACGCGGACGCGGGATTCGGCGCCGGGACCGGCGCGACCAGCGGACCGAACACCCGCTTCATCGCGCGCAGCTGCATGAACTGCCACAACATGATCCACGGCAGCAACGCCCCCGCCTCGCGCGGCCGGCGCTTCGTCCGATAAGGGGAAGAGCATGAGAAAGATACCTGCAGCACTGGTGCTTACGGCGCTTGCCGCGGCGGTGCCCGCCGCTCTCGCACAGCAAGTCACGGGGTCGGTGAGCCTGGGCGGCATCGCCACCGATGTCGACGAGAGGAATCCCTGGAGGCTCTACGAGTACCGCGACCTGGACGACGGCGTGATCGCAGGCTTTCGCCTGCGAGCCGACTACGGCTCCTGGTACCACAACCTGTTCGGCGAGAACCTCGGGCGCGACGACCAGTTCCTCGAGGCGCGCGGGGGCCGCTACGGTCTCTTCAAGTATCGCCTGTACGCCGACGACGTGATCCACAACTGGACCTTCAACGCCATCACGCCCTTCAGCGGCGTGGGATCCAACAACCTCACGTTCACGGGTGCCACACCCTCCACCGACGTCTCCACCTGGAATGCGTTCGACTACACCCAGCAGCACAAGAACCTCGGCGGCTTCGCGGAATTCACGCCGGGCGCGGATTCGCCGCTGTACTTCCGCGTGAGCGGAAACCGCAAGAAGACCGAGGGCATCCGGCCCCTGGGGCAGGCGGGCGGCTCGCCCGGCGGCCCGGTGTACGAGCTGCCGATGCCGATCGACTGGACCACGAGCGACGTCTCGGGCGAGGTCGGCTTCTCCACCAAGACGATGCACCTGTCGGCGAGCGTGCTCTACAGCAAGTTCGAGGACAACATCGACGCGCTGACTTGGATGAACCCCTACCAGGTCTCCGGCCCGAACGGCCAGTGGAGCACCATCTCCTCGGACAACGAGCTGTGGCGCTACGCGGTGAACGCCACGTTGCGCAAGCTGCCGATGAATTCCACGCTCGCGCTGCGCGGCACCTACACCAAGATCGAGAACTCGCTGCCGGTGCAGACGAGCTACGTCCCGGGCGCCACCGCGGGCGTGACGCGCCTGGCCAACCCCAGCTCGACCCAGTTCGAGGGCGAGATCGAGAACACGTCGTTCTCGGCCGCGCTGAACACCAACTGGGCGCGCGGCATCGACTCGAAGATCTACTACAACTTCTACGAGCGCAAGAACAACACGGAGCACATCGTGTTCCTGCCCAGCGGGCCGGGCACGGGCGGCGGCTGCGACTTCACGAGCGCGGGGGTGGCGGTGGTGCCGGCACAGTGCACGACGGAGTTCCTGCACTTCGAGAAGAACAACTTCGGCGCCGAGGTGGGCTTCCGCATCAACAGCCAGAACCGCATCACCGCCGGCATCGACCGCATGGAGACCGAGCGCGAGCGCATCGACTTCGACAAGACCGACGAGACCAAGTACTCGATCGAGTGGAAGTCCTCGATGCTGCCCACGGTGGACACGCGGGTGAAGTACCAGCACCTGAAGCGCGACTCCGAGTTCCGGCTGGGCGAGTACGGCGACCTCTTCATGCGCTACACCTACCGCTTCGACGCAACGCCGCTCGACCGCGACCTGTTCAAAGTGTCGTTCGACTTCACGCCGGTGGAGATGCTCGACCTGGGCGCGGAGTTCATCCACAAGCGCAACGACTACAAGGACGTGGTCTTCGGCCGCACCAGCGACAGCCGCCGGGAAGTCATCCTCAGCGCCGCCTACGGGCGCGCCGACGGCCTGCGCGTGAGCGGCTTCGTCGATTGGGAGCGTGCCAGGTACGACTCGTCGCACTGGGTCGGCGCCATCACCACCTTCCCGAACCCGAACCCGGCTGGAACCGCGTACCCCTGGGACGCCAACGTGCACGACAAGAGCCGCCTCGTCGGCGTGGCGGCCGACTGGATGGTGAGCCCGCGACTCAAGC
>DASTEB010000003.1:0-8074 GCA_035710025.1 Chloroflexia bacterium | reverse complement strand
GTCGGCCCCACGCTGACCGCCCGGTACAAAGTCGAGCTAAAGGGCCGCACGCTGGCAACGCCCGGCATCCTGGCGAAAGCGGGCGTGCTGACCGCGCTGACCACCGACCACTGGGTCGTGGGCGTGCAGTATCTGCCCCTCACGCTGATAATGGCGGTAAAAGAGGGACTGCCTCGCGACGTCGCCTTGCGGCTCGTGACCATCAACTCGGCGCGCATCATGGGCGTGGACGACAGGCTCGGATCGCTTGCGCCCGGCAAGGACGCCGACGTGGTCGTGTGGTCGGGCGACCCGCTCGACGTGTACCAGCGGGTCGAGCAGGTCTATGTGAACGGCGAGAAGGTCTACACGTACTTCCGAAGCGAATAGCGGCGGCCGGGCGGCTGCCGGAAGGGTGGCATACGTTGCCCAGGCACTACATCATGGATATGGACGGGGTGATCGTGCGCGGCACGCAGCCGCTGCCGGGCGCGGGCGCGTTCGTGCAGCGCCTCCGCGAGCGCGGCCTCCACTTCCTCATCCTCACCAACAACTCGATCTACACGCCTCGCGATCTGGCCAATCGCCTCCGCTACATGGGCATCGACGTGGGCGAAGAGAGCGTCTACACCTCGGCTCTGGCGACCGCCCGCTTCCTCGATACCCAGCGCCCGCGCGGCACCGCTTACGCCATCGGCGAGGCCGGGCTGACCACCGCGCTGCACGACGTCGGCTACACGCTGAGCGAGCACGAGCCGGATTACGTCGTGCTCGGCGAGACGGCGACCTACAGCTTCGAGCGCATCACCACCGCGATCCGGCTAATCAGCAACGGAGCGCGCTTCATCGCCACCAACCCCGACACCATCGGCCCGACCGATGCGGGGATCGTTCCGGCCACCGGGGCCGTCGCCGCGCTGGTCGAGCGGGCGACCGGGGTTGCTCCCTACTACGTGGGAAAGCCCAACCCCCTGATGGTGCGCAGCGCTCTCCGCGTGATCGACGCGCACTCCGAGGACACCGTGATGATCGGCGACCGCATGGACACCGACATCGTGATGGGCATCGAGTCGGGCCTCGAGACGATCCTTGTGCTCACCGGCGTGACGACCCGCGAGCAGGCCGAGCGCTATCCCTACCGCCCGACGCACATCCTCGAGTCTGTGGCGGACATCGAGCTGCCGGATTAGTCCTGGTGGAGGCCTTAGCGCAGCCGATACGCCGTACCCGGCTCCATTCCCGCGAAACGAGCGCGAGTTCTAAGTTCTCGTGGGTGCAAGGTTACCTCAGACGGTCATTCGCCCAGCCTCCGCCGTGAAACGTCGGGCGTTCCAGGGGCGTAATTATGTTATGTACCGGCAACCGACGTACCGCTCATCGTGAGTCCCCGCGGTATCACGTCCTCAGGGTACATAACTGGGAGGTAACCGGCAAAGATGCTACTCAACATCGATCTACTGATGCAATTCGTGCCCGGCTGGGGCATGTTGATCTTCGGCCCGCGCATGGGAGGCTTCAACTTCCTCCTGTTCTTGCTGTTGATGTTCCTACTGTTCTCGTTCCTGCGAGGTGCAGGACATCGTGGGGGCTACAACCGGCGTCGCGGCGGCTACTACCCGCCAGGGCCGCCACAGTACCACTCTGGACACCCCTACCCGGGACACGGCCCTTCGACCGGCGACGTAACGCGGCGCGAACAGACCACCGGCGAGTCGAGGGGATACGGTCCCGGTTCCGGACACCAGGGCATGCCCTATGGCGACTCGTCCCCCAATCCATACGCGGGGTACGGGACAGGCGCCACACCCGGCGGCGAGGGCCAGGCCACGGTACGAGTTGACTCGCATAGCAACGGGGATGGCGAACCGACCCGGCGTGTCACACCTCCTGCGGCAACCATGCGAATGGAAACCGTCGAGGCAGGAGGTCAGTCGACTACCCCCCTCGCCAGGACGCCCGGACAACAGTCCGAGAAAGCCCCTTCTGAACCGAGCGAGGATGCCCGGACAGACGACAACGACAACTAGGTAACCACTTCGCCGCCCGCTTCGCCGGCATGACATGACCTCCGGCGATAGCGGGCGGCGACTTTCGGGCGACTAGCTCCTCAGTGTCGCGCCGAACTCGTGGCGCAGGGCGCCCTCGACCTTCTTGCGTAGCTTGGCTATCTCGTCCTCGGTGAGCGGGTGGTCCGGCGAGTTGAGCGTGAGCGCGTAGGCAAGGCTCTTGCTTCCCTCCGGCACGGGTGTGCCCCGGTACACGTCGAAGAGCACTACGTCGGTCACCACCGAGCCGCCCGCGCGCCTGATGGCCCCGGCCAGCGCGGCTGCGGGGGTCTGCTCGCCCACCACGAAGGCCATATCCTGCCTTACCGGCTGGTATGGGCTGATAGTGGAATAGAGCACACGGCCCGGCACCGCCGCCAGTATCGCCTCAACGTCCAGGTCCCACATCGCGATGCGCGTGCCCGGCATCTCCCAGGCTGCGGCAACGTCCGAGTGCATCTCGCCCAGCACACCCAACAGCGTGTCGCCCGAGTACACCGCCGCCGACCGCCCCGGGTGGAGCAGCGGCGCGCTCACCGGCTCGTAGCGCACGTCGGGCAGATTCAGCCGCGCCACAAGCTCCTCGACCACGCCCTTGGCATCGAAGAAGTCGTGCTGCGCCTCGGCGCTGCCCGCGTCGGGCGCGAACAGCGTGCGGGGCTTGCGCGGCCCGCTCAAGAGGCCCATCACGCGGCGAGGCTCGAGGGGCATTCGCGCTTCCTCTGGCTGCGGCTCCCATGCCGTCATACGGGGGTACCGCTCGCGCTCCAGAGCCATTGCCTGGCTCCGCGCCTCGATCTCGCTCTCAGTGGGCGTGATGTACACGCGTCCAAGCTCGAAGATTCGTACCGGCTGCTCGGGCACCACCTTGAGGTTCTGGCGTAGCGTGTCTAGCATGTTGGGAAGCAGCGTGGGCCGCATAACGTCCTGCTTGCTGCTGATCGGGTTGACTATAGTGACCAGCGGGCGCGACTTGTCCCACGCGTCGTACGCGGGCCGCGCGCCGTCCCCGGCTGTCTCGCGGTCGAGAGCGGCCAGACGCTCCACCGCGCCGCTGAAGGTCAGCGAGTAGCAGATCACCTCGTCCACGCCCGCGGCCGCCACGATATCGCGGATGCGCGCCTCGCCCTCCAGCGAGTAGTTCACCTCCTGCGGGGGCAGGCCGCCCTCCAGAAGCGTCTCGGGTATCTGGTCGTAGCCGCTGATGCGGGCCACTTCCTCCACCAGGTCGGCTGGGATGGTCACGTCGTTTCGGTAGGTCGGCACGTCGACCAGCAGAGTGGCATCGTGGCCCACCGCATCCACGTTGTGCGGCACGTCAACCTCGAAGTCGAGCCGCTTCAGGATGTCGGCGATTTGCGAGGGCGGTATCTTCACGCCCAGCAGCCGCGGCACCTCGTAGGTGTCGAAGTGGATGTGTCGTGTCTTTGCCGGGCGCGGGTAGTTGTCTACGTAGCCCTGGGCGATGGTGCCGCCCGCAAGCTCGTGCATCATCTGGGCGGCGCGCTGCATCGCGGGCACCGTCAGCTCGGGGTCGACGAATCGCTCGAAGCGGTGAGACGCTTCCGAAGGCAGACGCAGCAGCCGGGCAGTGCGGCGTATCGAGCGGGGGTCGAAGTGCGCCGACTCGAGCAGCACGTCGACCACCGCGCCGTCCTCGTCGCCGATCTCGCTGTTCGCGCCGCCCATCACGCCCGCCAGCGCGAGCGGCTTCTCCACGTCACAGATGGCGAGCATCTTGGGGTCAAGTGTGCGCTCGACGTGGTCCAACGTGATGATCTTCTCGCCCGGCCGTGCTCGCCGCACGACGATCGTGCGCCCCTCGACCGCGTGGTAGTCGAACGCGTGCAGCGGCTGGCCCATCTCCAGCATGACGTAGTTGGTGATGTCCACGATGGTGTTGATGGGCCGCATCCCGGCCAGCGTGATACGCCGCTGCATCCACCCCGGCGATTGGCCGATGCGCACGCCCTGTATCACGGCGCCGGTGTAGCGGGCGCACAGGTCGGGATCCTTTATCTCGATATCGAGCAGGCCCTCGACGGGCGGGCCGGCCGCCTCCCACGATGTATCGGGGTAACGGACCTGCCCGCCGAAGATCGCTTTTATCTCGCGGGCCAGCCCGATCATCGACAGCACTCGCCCATTGTTCGGCGTCACGTCGATGTGCAGTACCACGTCGCCCAGCACCTCGCGGGCGGGCAGGCCGACAGTAGTCGCCGGGTCGAGCACGATGATGCCCTCGTGTTCCTCGCTGATGGCAAGTTCGGCCTCGGACATGACCATGCCCTCGGTCTGCACGCCGCGTATCTTGGCGGGCTTGAGGCGCGACCACCGGGGCGGGTCGGAGTGCTGGTCGAGGTAGCGCGCACCGAGCAGGCCGAGCACCACCTTCTGCCCCTCCTCGATGTTGGGTGCGCCCGTCACGACGGTGATGGCGTTGCCCGCGCCGTACTCCACCGTCGCCAGGTACAGCCTGTCGGCGTTGGGGTGCTGCTCCAGCTTCGCCACCACGCCGGTATAGATGTTCTCCCACTCGTCGCCGATCGTGATGAGATGCTCGACCTCCTGCCCCGCGAGGGTAAGGCGCCGCGCCAACTCCTCGGGCGGCACGTTTATTTCGATGTAGTCTCTAAGCCACGATAGTGGCGCTCGTAATGGCATTTCTCGCTCTCCCTAGAATTGCTGCAGGAACCTCAGGTCGTTGCTGTAGAACAGCCGGATGTCGTCGATACCGTGGCGCAGCATGGCGATGCGCTCGGGGCCCATGCCGAAGGCGAACCCGCTGTATTCTTCGGGGTCTATCCCTCCGTTCACAAGCACCTGAGGGTGTACCATGCCCGCACCCATGATCTCCAGCCAGCCGGTGTGCTTGCACGCCCGGCAGCCCTTGCCGCCGCACACTATGCAGTCGATCGACAGGTCGACTCCCGGCTCGACGTAGGAGAAGTAGTCGCAGCGGAACCGCACCTTGCGCTCCGGCCCGAAGATGGCGCGTGCGAACGCCGCGAGCGTGCCCTTTAGGTCGGCCAGCGTCACCTTCTTATCGATTGCCAGCCCCTCGATCTGGCTGAAGTACGCCTCGTGCGTGGCGTCGGTGGCCTCCGAGCGGTAGCACTTGCCCGGCACGATTAGCCGCACCGGCGGCGCTATCTTGCGCATCATGCGGATCTGGTTGGGCGATGTGTGCGTGCGCAGCACGACAGGCGGAAGGTCGTCCATCGGCGCATCGAGCGGGCGCAGGCCGAGCAGGCGGTCGTCCACGTAGAACGTGTCGTGCGACGAGCGCGCCGGGTGCTCGGGCGGGATGTTAAGCAGCTCGAAGTTGTACAGGTCAAGCTCGATCTCCGGCCCCTCGTACACCTGGAAGCCCATGTCGCGGAACGCACGCAGGATGTCGCGCGTGGTCTGCGTGATGACGTGCAGCCGCCCCGCGTCGACGGGCCTCCCCGGCATGGTCACGTCTACCGCCTCGGCCTGCAGCCGGGCGTCCTGCTCGGAAGACAGCACGCGCCGGGAAGCGTCCTCGTAAGCGCGCTCGAGGTCTGTTTTCGCGGCGTTTATGGCCTGACCCGCCGCCGCGCGCTCCTCGCCGGGCAGCGCGCCTACACCTCTGAACAGCGCCGTCAGCCGGCCCTTCTTGCCCAGGTACTCGCGGTTCCACTCTTCGAGGGCCCCGCCGCCCGACACGGTCGCCAGCGTGTCGAGCGCCTCGCGCCTCGCCTCCTCTATCTGCTCGCGCAGTGTTGCCATGTGCTTCTCCTCGCTCTTCGCTTCTCGGCCGCTTAAATACAAAGCCCGCGCACTCGTCAGGGACGAGGCGCGGCCACGTGGTACCACCCTGCTTCCGGCGCGCTCCGCTCGGTGCGGTTGCGCGTCGCTCATGGCCCGGTAACGGCGGGCTGCCGGGGCAGACTACCCGGCTCGCGCTCTGCGCGCTTGCCGCTCACCTGCCGGCTCGGGAGTGAACTTCGGCCGGGTTCTTCGGGGCAGGCTTGCAGTCCGTGGCCCATCCCTCCCTGGGCGCGAGCGCCCGGCTTACTCTCTCCGTCGTTGCCTTTACGTTGTTCGCGTGTAGGTTGCCTTATTTAGTACCGCATTCGCCCGGCGCGTGTCAAGGACCTTGCGACCCAGCGCCACCCGTCCTCACGGCGGACCCCGATGTGTACGCCGGAAGGGCGTAGGGCGCTTTACGCTGAAAGTAGTAGCCGCTGCCGTGCCGTTCGCCCATGCGTGGCGGCGCGAGCGCGTGTAGAGTATGGCCAAGGCGGGTACGCCTGCACCTTTACAAAGAATGCCCTCCGGGGACCCTGTCGGGAGCGCCATCAATATAGTGAAACGTCTTCGCGCAATGATGCGTAACTAATGGCGACTAGGACAATTACCCAAGAAAGGAGGGCATAGTTAGATGGAGACTAAGCGGCTCTATCGCAGCGGGCGAGATGCCATGATCGGCGGCGTCTGCGGCGGGCTTGGCGAGTACTTCAACGTCGACCCGACGCTGGTTCGCCTCGCGTTCGTGCTGTTGGCTTTCGCAACCGGGTTCTTCCCCGCTCTGATGCTCTACCTGATCCTCTGGATCGTGGTGCCGCGCGCCGGCGCGTAAGACTCGACGGATTTTACTCGACGCACCCTTAAACCCGGATCCGCTTACCGGGCACGACATCACTATTCGGGTCGCATGACGCGTACCCAGGAGGAAGAAATGAACGGCACCAGCCGTCTGTATCGTAGCACCAGCGAGGCCATGCTGGGCGGTGTGGCCGCCGGCCTCGCCAATTACTTCAAGATCGACGCAACGCTAGTTCGTGCGGGCTTCGTAATCCTCACGTTCTTCACGGCGGGTTGGTTCGCGCTCGCCTACGTGGCCATGTGGCTGCTGGTCCCCGCGCCCGGCACTACGGCTACAGAGCCGGGACAGATCGTGCAGGAGAACCTGAACGACATGGGCAACCGCTTCCGCTCGCTGGTCGGCTCTTCGCAGACGCCCTCGAACGGCGGCACGGCGCAGAACGGCCCCAACAGCGCCCCCAGCCTCAACGCAGGCAACGGTGCGCCGGCGCAGGCCCCGGTAACGTCCCGCCCCGGCACCGGCCCAATGGTGCTGATCATCGTGGGCGCGGTGTTCCTGCTGATGAACCTCGGCATCTTCCGGGGCATCTACTGGGGCACCTGGTGGCCTATTCTGCTCGTCGGCCTGGGCGTGCTCCTGCTCATGAAGCGCGACAGGCGGTAGACCCGGGTGGGCATTGATGGCGATGCAGTAATGCGACCTTCCACGTCCGTTACTGCATCGTTTGTTTTCAGGGGCGGCAGCGTCCCCTGAGCCGCTGAGAACGGCGAAAACGGTGCCGCCGCTCTAGCCGGCGAACATAGTAAAGACCATATAAAAGGAAGAGGATAGGAGACAATGGACGATAGAAACAGCGACTTCGAAACGGCCGCTGCCCGACGCTCGAACGACGGGCAGACCGGCACGCCGACCACGTACATACCCCCGGAGGTCCGGCCCGACCCCCAGCCGAGCGTACCCTATTCGGGCGCTCCCACCCAGCCTCAGCCCGAGGCTCCAGCCTGGACCCGGCCCGAGCAGGGCGGCCAGGCGCCGGGCTGGACACCCCCGCCCGCCCCGCAGGAGCAGCCCATCCGCACTTACGGCCAGCCGCCGGTGCGCGAGCAGCGCCGCAACGGCCCGCCGATCGTCGGCCCAATAATTCTGATCGGTGCGGGCGTACTCTTCCTGCTGAATAACCTGGGCATCGTTGACTGGGGTATCTGGGAGAGCCTTTGGCGCCTGTGGCCCATCGTACTGATCGCCATCGGCCTCGACCTGCTCATCGGCAGGCGCAACCCCATTATTTCGCTCGCGATAGTCGTGCTGGTCATAGGCGCGGGCGCGGCCGTGCTGGTAACGACAGGCGGTATACGCGGCGCCGGCAACGTCGAGAGTACCGGCCTTGCGGTGCCCCTCGCCGGGGCGAAGTCGGCCGAGGTCGACATCGACTACGGCATGGGTAATCTCACAGTGGATGGTAACGGCGAGTCGGGGC
>DASTEB010000002.1:0-4806 GCA_035710025.1 Chloroflexia bacterium | reverse complement strand
ATCGTGTCGAAGCCGTAGCCTCGCCTGGCGAGGAAGGAGTATAGTCGGCGCCGCGTGACCTGCGGGTCCAGCCCGGAGAGGAGCCGCATTCGCTTCCGGGCGAGGGCGAGCGCGGTCCCCTCGTCGCTGCCGGGCACAGGCTCGTCCTCAGGCAGGTCGTACTCGGCGGCGACGGCCGCGGCCTCCTCGGCGCGTTGGGCCTGGTCGTCCTTGTACTCGGCAAGCGCCTCCTCAACCACGTCGGCGGGAACGCCCTTCTGTCGCAGCTCGGAGCGGAGGAGATGCGGGCCGCGCGGCGAGAACGACTGGCGGCTGCCTATCCAGAAGCGGGCGAACTCGCGGTCGTCCACGTAGCCGCGCTCCCTGAGCCGCGCCAGCGTCTGCTCGATCTGCTCGGGGGTGTAGCCCTTCTTGCGAAGGCGCATCTCGACTTCGCGGGCCGAGCGCGGCCGGTACGACAAAAAGTTCAGCGCAAGCTCATACGCCTGCTGGCGCTCCTGGGCGCGGTGCAGCCTCTCCAGCCTGTCGGGCGGGCAAGGTTGGCCCACGGTGAGCCGCTCGTCTGCCGCTACATCGAGCGCGACGGCGATGGCGTGCCGCCCGTCGATGAACACGTGGACCAGGTTGGGGTCCTGTGGGTCGGCCTGCAGCGCTGTGATTACGTCTTGCATAGGGTCGATGGGTCATCACCCGGGGGAAAAGCAGAGGGCGAGGGCCGGACGCTTACGCCCGATCCTCGCCCTCCACCGTGCGCCCCTCGAGATTAGAATTCTTCCTCTTCTTCCTCTTCGGCAGCAGCGGGGGCCGCGCCGTTGCGTCCGGCTGTCGCCCCAATCGCTATGGGCGCGGTGGTGGCGCCGGCGATGGTCTGGCGGATCTGAGCCTCGATCTCGTCGGCAAGCTCGGGGTTGCCCTTGAGGAATTCCTTCACGTTCTCCCGGCCCTGGCCCAGGCGCTGGTCGCCGTAGGAGTAGAAGGCGCCGCTCTTGCGCAGCACGTTCAGCTCGGTGCCCAGGTCGACGATGGAGCCGATGCGGCTGATGCCCTCGTTGAACATGATGTCGAACTCGGCCGTGCGGAACGGCGGCGCGACCTTGTTCTTCACGACCTTCACGCGCACGCGGTTACCCGATACGTCCTGCCCCTGCTTGATCGACTCGACGCGGCGGATCTCCATGCGCACCGAAGAGTAGAACTTCAGCGCCTGACCGCCGGTGGTCGTCTCGGGGTTGCCGAACATCACGCCGATCTTCATGCGGATCTGGTTGGTGAATATGAGGGAGCAGCGCGACTTGGCGACCGCGCCAACCAGCTTTCGCAGGGCTTGCGACATGAGGCGGGCCATCAGGCCGACGTGGCTGTCGCCCATCTCGCCTTCGATCTCGGCGCGGGGCACGAGCGCGGCCACGGAGTCGATAACGATCGCGTCGATCGCGTTCGAGCGCACGAGCGTCTCGGCGATCTCTAGCGCCTGCTCGCCGTTGTCGGGCTGCGAGATGAGCAGCTCGTCGAGGTTAAGCCCGCAGCGGGCGGCGTACTCGGGGTCAAATGCGTGCTCGGCGTCAATGTAAGCCGCCACGCCGCCGCCCTTCTGCGCCTCGGCCATGATGTGGTAGCACAGCGTCGTCTTGCCGGACGACTCGGGGCCGTAAATCTCGACCACGCGGCCGCGAGGAACGCCTCCGCCGCCGAGCGCCATATCGAGCGCGATCGAGCCGGTGGGTATCGACTCGACGTTCATCTTGCCGCCGTAATCGCTCATCTTCATGATAGACCCCTTGCCGAACTGGCGGTCTATCTGAGCGATCGCGTTCTCAAGGGCCTTGTCCCTATCTCCACTCATCTCGTTTCTCCTTGGAAGTCCTCTGTCGCAAATAATACCACAAACCTAAGCTAAGCACTCCGGTTTCCAAAGGGGTAGAACAAGCCGTCTGAGAGCGCGGCGCGGGCGTCCGTAACTCGCTCATTTGTTCTACTTCGTCACACAATTTTACTCGAAATCAGGCTGCTTGTCAACCGTGGAAAACCGCCCTGCAGGCGCTCTTCGCGCTCCTGCCCCGGCAGGATAGTGCGGCAGAATCGCCGTTCGCGGCCGGAGACTCGTGCCGCAAAATCGCCCTCCAGCCGGGACCACGATTCCACCTCGGGACCGATACGTTAATAGGGAGGATGCGCTACATTAGGAAAGACATCCCTGGGGAGAACCATTCAAATTTAGCACACGCTGCCATGTCCCACTTGCGCGCCGGTGATCTGGCTCCCTATATCTTCACCAACACGCGGCTTCCCCTGGCCGTGCAGTTCGCCGGGTGGGTGGAGGAGTCGCCCCGCTTCCGCGCGTTCGCCGAGGTCTACCGCGACAAGATCCGAAAGAAGGTGCGCGGCATCTCGGACGCGGAGGGCTACCGCGACCTGCAGGCCGAGCTTGCGACGGCCTACTTTCTCGTTCAGGAGAAGCGCTTCTCGGTCGAGTACGAAAAGTACGGGCTGGGCAAGCAGCGCGGGCCCGACTTCTCCGTCACGTACAAAACCCATATACGTTTCGACGTTGAAGTGGCGCGGGTGCGCGGGGGCGGGTCAGGGTCAGCGCCCGAGCCGGGAAAGCTGACCGGAACACTCACGGCCAAGCTGGCGCAGCTGCCGCCGAGCATGATGAACGTCCTTGTGCTTGCGGCCGACGGCGCGGAGTCCAGTGAGGACGACCTGGCGGGCGGATTGCGCATGCTGCAGGAGCGTGTCGAGCGCAAGGACGACGAGTACTTCGCCCGGCGCGGATTCGTCGGCGCGCGCGACTTCGTCAGGCATTACAGCCGGCTCAGCGCGATCCGCCTGGTCACGCCCGGCGCCCCGCCGGTGTTGCGCCTGCTCCCACAGGCTCGCCACCCCTTGCCGCCCGACCTCGCCAACATCCTGCGCCGCTAGGCTGGGTGTGTCGCGGGCGTCATGCCATTTCGATGCGGTCGCCCACCTGCGTGCTCGAGCGCTCAATTGTGCCCTCCGGCAGTTCTATCGCCAGGCGTGCTCCCCTGACCATCCGGCCCAGGCGCCATGGCTTGATGCCGCGGTACATGAACGTCACCGCACCCTCCTTGTCCAGGAACACGATGTCCAACGGGTAGCGCATGAAGAACATATGGATCGAGTTGCAAGGCTCGATTACAAGCCCGCCGCCTTCCGGCAGGTGCGGTGCCAACATCAGCCCCCGTGCGCGGGCGGTGAAGCTATTGGCCCGCCGCGCCTGGGTGGCAAGGGTGCTTCCGCGGGTGAGGTTCGTGATGTTCATACCGCAGTATATCCTCTGCATAGAGAAACCGCCGGGGGCGCTGTGCGCGCACCTCGGCGGTTTGAGCGTTCGCAACCTGTGTATCAGAGACCGCCGCCGCCGAACGCCTCCATGACCTTAGGCACGGCCGGGCCGAGCAGCACGATGTAGGTGGAAGG
Organism: Chloroflexia bacterium; assembly: GCA_035710025.1. Taxonomy (GTDB): domain Bacteria; phylum Chloroflexota; class Chloroflexia; order QHBQ01; family JADMIH01; genus JADMIH01. The sequence goes on along the minus strand of DASTEB010000002.1, from coordinate 1,365 downwards.
GAAGATGAGGAACACCATCGGGATCATCATCAGGATGGGCGCTTTGTGCGCCTGCTCCTCGGCACGCTGGCGGCGTCTGATGCGCATCTGCTCGCTCTGAATCCTCAGCACTTTGGCGATCGACACGCCCAACTGGTCGGCCTGGATGATCGATGCGACGAAAGTGCTCAGGTCGGGTACCGCGGTGCGCTGCACCATCTCGTGCAGGGCGTCGCGCTTGGACTTGCCCACGCGCATCTCGGAGATGGCTTGCCGGAACTCGCGCCCAAGCTCGTTGTCCCACTTGTCGGCCACGCGCTGCATCGCGCCGTCGAAGGCAAGGCCCGCCTCGACGCTGATAGTCATCAGGTCGATGGCATCGGGCAGCGTCTTTAGCACGCTCTTTTGCCGCGCCTTGATCCGAGAGCGCAGCCAGAACACCGGCAGCAGATAGCCCACCAGCGCCATCACGCCGGTGTACAGCAGCATATTTATCGGCCCGGCGGCCATGAGTATCGTGAGGAAGAACGTCACCCCGGCGAGGATTACCATGGCCATGACGCGCGCGCCCATGAACTCGGCCGTACCCATGTTGTACGGATTGCCCGCGAGCACCAGTTGCTGGCGCAGCTTCTCCATGCCCTGCGCGGGAGTCAATTTCCCCAGCCCCCGCGTGATACCCGAGACCATGGGCTTGACCACGCGGTCATAGAAGGGCTGCTGGAGCTCTAGCTCTTCGAGGCTGGCCGGGCGCTCGGCAAACTGCGTGAGTCGCTCTTCGATGGTCACTGCGTTGCCGCGGGGAATCGACATACGCACGAAGACGATGAAGATTACGAGGGCCGGTAAGGCCGGTATCAGAAAGAGCAATAGCTGGTCCATATTTCCTCCATGTGACCTATCTCAGACGGACTGTCAATGCGCCTGCCTTACACTTCAATGTTTACGATCTTCCGGATGGTCAGGAAGCCGATGATCATCAGGATGCCGCCGCACACGGGCATCAAGATCCAGGGGAAAGCCCACATGGTGTTCATGTACGTCGGGTTGATTACGGTGATGACCACGGCAATGATGAGCGGCAGGGCCGAGATGATGTAGCCGGAGATGCGCCCCTGCGCCGTCAGTACCGAGATCTCGCCCTTGATCCTCACGCGCTCGCGAATGGTATGAGCTATCGTGTCGAGGATCTGGGCCAGGTTGCCGCCCACTTCATACTGGATGTTGATGGCTGTGATGAGCAGATCGAGGTCGTCCGAGGGCATGCGGCGCAGCAGGTTGGCCAGCGCGTCCTGGGGAGTTAGGCCCAGGCCCACCTCGCGCACCACGCGCTTGAATTCCGTGCCGATCGGGTCGGGCGACTCGCGTGATACCAGCTCCATTGAC
>DASTEB010000001.1:0-2003 GCA_035710025.1 Chloroflexia bacterium | reverse complement strand
GCCACGACGACAGGGAGCATCATCAGCGTCCAGATGATGTCGAGCGAGCGGTTGCCCACGATGAGCATGCCCACCGCGAACAGAAGCGCCGAGTAGAGAAGTACGAAGAGCCGGCCGCCGGGACGCCAGGTTCTCGCTGGCTGCCCGGAAACGGTCCGGCCGAGGTCTGAATCACCCACCATGGCTACGACCTGGGATATGAGATGCTGCCGCGCCTATAGCCAAGCTCCACTGCGAAGTGCGCGTCAGGCTGTACTACCCCGGCATGTTTGAGGAGGCGGGTGGATTGTAGTAGAACGGGGGTACTGCGGAATTGTACTACATCCTGTGGCACAGGCGCAATACTGCAATTGGATTATAAATCGACGAAAGTTAAGTCCATTTTCGCGCGCCAACGCTGAACCGATAGCGGACAGAGCACGTGCTATAATAGAAGGTACGGCCGCAACCAGGCGGCCCTTGGACGGTTATACAGACAGTGAGCGCGCAGACAACACAGCGAGCCGTTACACGACCCGCGGCAGAAGAGCGGGCATGGACTCGCGTACTCGGCAGCCCGTGGTTGTGGGTGGCGGGGCTGACGGTGCTGGCCTTTGTGCTCAGGCGCTACCAGCTCGGGGCCGAGTCGCTGTGGTTCGACGAGGCAGATATCGTGGCGCAGGCCCGCCGCCCGCTGAACGAACTAATCGGCGGGTTCACGCGCGCGGGCGAGAACGGCCCGCTGTTCGTGGTGATGATGCACTTCTGGCTCGCGCTGGTGGACGGTGTGCCGGGTCTCGGGCGGCTGATGCACATGGTGTTCGGCCCGGCGTACGAAGCGCCGGTGCGCGGGCTTTCGGTGCTGTTCGGCACGGCGGCGGTGCCCGTGATGTTCGCGCTGGGGCGGCGCGTGGGCGGGCTGTGGGTCGGGCTGGTGGGGGCGGGGCTGCTCGCGCTGAACCCGTTCCACCTGTGGTACTCGCAGGACGCCAAGATGTACAGTCTGCTGGTGCTGCTCGTGCTGGCGACTAGCGTGCTCTACCTGACGGCGCTGGAGCGCAACACCTGGGGCCTGTGGCTGGCGTACGTAGCGGCCACCTGGGTGATGCTCACGAGCCACAGCCTGTCGGGGCTGGTGCTGGCGGCGCAGGTGGCCGCCACGCCGTTCATCGTGAGCAGGCGCGTAGATGGTTCCCCGGTCGAAAGGCGCAACCGCTGGGTGCGCTGGGGATGGGCGATGCTGCTGATCCTGGCACCGGTGTTCCCCATCGCGTGGCTCAGGCTGGCGGCGCTCGTGACGGGCACGGTGGAGTCGGGCAACTGGTACGCGGGCGTGGGGCTGGCCGACATACTGCTCACAATCTTCGTGAAGTTCGCGGTGAACCAGTCGGCCCCGTGGCAGCTTACGCGGCTGCTGACCATACCGGCCGAGGCGGTCGCGGCGATAGCCATGGGCGGGCTTGCGCTCGCGGGGGCAGCGGCGTTCGTGTGGGGGCACATCAGGCCGGACGGCGACGGTGGGCAGAGGGTGAGGCGGCCGTACGTGCTGGTGGCGATGCTGTGGCTGGTGCCCGTGGCGGTGTTCTGGCTGGTGACGCTGCAATTGCCCCTGTTCCACCCGCGCTACCTGATCATGTCGCTGCCCGCGTGGTTGTTGCTGGCGGCGGCGGGCGTGGTGGCGGCGTGGCGGCTGAACCCGATACTGGCGCTGGTGCCTCTCGGGCTGCTCGGGTTGGCGACAGGGACGGCGTACGCCTCGTTCAACTACGCGCCCGACGCGCAGAAAGAGGACTGGCGCGGGGCCATGTCCTACGTGCAGGACCACATCCGCCTGCGTGATAAGATCGTGGTGTTCCCCGGCTACCTGGCCTCGGCGGCCGACCTGTATTTCACGCCGGGCGGGCCGGGGCTTGTGCCCGACAGGCCCATCGAAGCAGTGCCGAGCCTGCACATCGAGAGCTACGGCGACCGCGAGCTTGAGGACGACCTGCGGGAGATATCGAACTGCACAGAGCGCGTGTGGC